>JBEGPS010000184.1:0-11439 GCA_041181325.1 Pseudomonadota bacterium | reverse complement strand
CGATTTGCTCGGTGGCAAACGCGCGGCTCTTGGCCTGCATGTCGTCACGGCTCAGGTTGCGGCCATGCAGTTTTTCAATGGCGTTCTCAATCGGCAGGCCATGGCAGTCCCAACCGGGAATGTATTGCGCATCAAAACCGTCGAGCTGCTTGCTCTTGACGATCATGTCCTTGAGCACCTTGTTCAGCGCGTGGCCGATGTGCAGCTTGCCGTTGGCATAGGGCGGGCCGTCGTGCAGCACAAACAGGGGCGCGCCTGCGCGGGCGTCGCGCAGTTTTTTGTATAAGCCCTCCTCGTTCCAGGTTTTCACCCAGGCCGGTTCGCGCTTGGGCAGGTCGCCGCGCATGGGGAACGGGGTGTCGGGCAGGTTAAGGGTGCTGCGATATTCAACTTTGTCGGTCCTGGCCATCTCTCAATATTTGGGGGGACGCGCATTGGGTGCGTCAGGGCGGGGCGGAGTGCCCCGTCAAATTCGGGCAGCGAACCAGGCGCGTGCGTCGTCGCAGTCTTGGCGTATCCCACGGGTGAGGGAGTCCAGGCCGTCGTATTTCAGCTCGTCGTGCAGTTTGTGTAGTAGTTCCACGTGGATGATTTTACCGTAGGCCCCCTCGGACCCCAGCGCGTCCGGCCAGTCCAGACAATGGGTTTCCAGCAGCACCCGCCCACCGTTCACATCTGTTGGGTCCAGCGAGGGGCGCACACCCAAGTTGGCTACGCCCTGAATGGGGTGCTCGGCCAGGCCATGCACCAGCACCGCAAAAATGCCGCTGGCGGCGGGTTTCCAGTGGGCAAAGCGCAAGTTGAGGGTTCGCATGCCCATGGGATGTTGCGCATCCAGGCCGAGCGAGCGGCCCAGTTTGCGCCCATGCACCACGTGGCCCGAAATGCAATACGGCCTGCCTAGCAACCGCGCGGCATCGGCCATGCGGCCTTGGCCCAGCGCCTCGCGCACGGCCGAGCTGGACACGCGCAGTCTGTGCACCTCGTAGCTGTTCATCCGGGCTACGTCAAAGCCCTGTTGCTGGCCCGCTGCGTCCAACAGCGCATAGTCGCCCGCGCGCTGTTTGCCAAAGCGGAAATCGTCACCCACCAGCACGTAGCGTGCGCCCAGGCCCTTGAGTAGCACCTGGTCAATAAATTCTTGCGGGGATTGCGATGCCAGCCGCGCATCAAACGGCAGCACCACGGCCTGGTCTACGCCGCACATGGCTAAGTCGCCCAGCTTATCGCGCAGCGTGCCTACGCGCGCTGGCGCCATGTCGGGCTTTTGGTGCAGCTTGGCAAAGTAGTCGCGCGGGTGGGGCTCAAAAGTCAGTACCACGCTGGCCACCGAACGCTGCTGCGCCTCCGCCTTCAGCAGTGCCAGCATGGCCTGGTGGCCCCGGTGCACACCATCAAAATTGCCAATGGTCACGGCGCTGGCCGTGGCAACGCCGGGGTGGTTAAAGCCTCTGAAAACCTTCATGAGTTTGTTATCTTTTTGATAGCAGGCTACGCACGGTGGGTGAGCGCCTGAAGCAGTTTTGTCACATCAATAGGTTATATTGTGACTTAGCAGGGCGCGGCGTTACAGCGCGCACCCTTCGGTAGACGTTTGCAGACTGTGTTGGTGGTTGTTTAACCGTTGATGGAGGCGTTGCGTGAAAGTCTTGAAGTTGTCGGCCCAAGGGCTGCCCCAATCGTGGATTTCGCTGGAGCAAGCGGTAACCCACTACGCTGCTGGCGAGGTGCGCTGGGAAACTGGAGCCGAGGTGGCCGTGTTCCATGGCGGGCATAACGCCGTTACCGGGCTGCAGTCCATCATCCGCGTGAACAGCATCATTGGCACACGCGGCGTGCCCAGTATCAACCCCTTTGACTTGCGCCCCGGCCTGACCAACGGCAAGTTGTTCAGCCGCGACCGCAATGTGTGCGCCTACTGCGGCGGCCATTTTCATGAAGAAGAGCTGACCCGCGAGCACATCATTCCGTTCGCCCAGCATGGCATTGACACCTGGATGAACGTGGTCACCGCCTGCCGACCCTGCAACCACCGCAAGAGCCACCGCACGCCTGAGCAGGCCCACATGCCGTTGCTCTACACCCCTTACGTGCCCAGCCTGTGGGAAGACTTCATTTTGCGCAACCGCCGCATCCTGGCCGACCAAATGGAGTTTTTAATGGCCCATGTGCCCAAGTCGTCCCGGCTGCTGGTTTAGCATTTGGGCATGCAAACCAACCAACCCGCCACCCCCACGCACTCTGACCGCCCACGCATCGCCCTGATTGCACACGACCACAAGAAAGACACCATGGTGGAACTCGCCCGCGAGTTTCGCGCCCTTCTGAGTCAGTGCACGCTGTGTGCCACTGGCACCACGGGCGGCCGTCTGGTGGATGAAGTCGGGCTGGATGTGGAGCGCTTGCTCAGTGGCCCGTGGGGCGGCGACCTGCAAATTGGCGCACGCCTGGCCCAAGGGGAGATCGATGTGGTTATATTTCTGCGCGACCCCATGACCTCCCAGCCGCACGAGCCCGACATCAACGCCCTGGTGCGCGCTTGCGATGTGCACGACGTGCCCTGCGCTACCAACTTGTCCACCGCGCGGCTGGTTTTGGGCCAGATGGTGCTGTGAGATCCACGCAATTTTCAAAAAGGTATTTATGAAAACCAAGGCTTGTAGGTTCGGTGCAGCCGTGCTGCTGTTGGGTTTGAACTGGAATCTGGCGTACAGCCAAACCGCTGCCCCGGCTCCTGCGGCGGCGGCCCCAGTAGCGCAAACCGTACGCATTCGTGGCTCCATCGTGGCGGTGGCTGCCGACAAGCTGACGGTTCGTGACCGTAGCGGAGAGATGGTGGATCTGCGCTTGTCTCCCAAATTGGCGATTGTTGAGGTGTATCCCATAGAACTCAAAAGCATTGCGTCGGGCAGCTTTATTGGCACAGCGGCCATGCCGCAGGCAGACGGAACGCTCAAGGCCATCGCCATTACGGTGTTTCCCGAAACAATGCGTGGTGTGGGTGAGGGCCACCGCGCTTTTGACCTGCTGCCCCAAAGCACCATGACCAATGCCACGGTGGCCCAGGTGGTGGGTGACGCCTCTGGGCGAACATTGAAGCTCCAATTTCCGGGCGGCGAAAAAACGGTGCTGGTTGATCCCGCTGTGCCAATCGTTAGCTTCAAGCCCGGAGACCAGAGCCTGCTGGTGCCGGGTGCCAGCGTGTCGATTGGTGCGCAACTGGTCGACAATGTGCCCACTGCAATGCGGATCAACTCGGGGCGCGGGGGCTTCGTTATTCCTTATTGACCAACGCGTACCCACTGCGCACCCATCCGGTTTCCGCTGTGTCTACAACGCGTGCGTTACCAGTTTGAAGTCAGGATCTTCCGGGAATGACTTCACCGCAAAGCCCAAACCCTTCATCAGTCTGAGCATGCCGGGGTTGTTGGCCAGCACCAGGCCTTCGATTTCCGTTAACCCCTTGTCGCGTGCAACGTCCATGATGGCTTGCATGAGGCGAGAGCCCAAGCCTTTGCTATTGAAGTCGTCTGCCACCACCAGAGAGAACTCGCAGCTGGCTTTATCGGGATTGGTGATGTAACGCGACACACCTACGATGCGCTCGGTCTCCATCATGTCGCCGTTTTCGTTGGCGGTGCGTACTTTGTGCACCGCCACTAGGGCCATTTCGCGGTCGTAGTCGATCAGCGTAAAGCGCGCGAGCATGCTGGGCGGAAGCTCTTGCATGCTAGACACAAAGCGGAAATAGCGGCTCTCGCGCGACAGGCCGTGCACCAGCTCTTGCAGCATGTGTGCATCGTTAGGCTGAATCGGGCGCACGGTGTATTCGCCACCGCCGCGCAGTGGCCACAGCTGTTCGTAGTGCGCGGGGTAGGGCAATATGGACAGGTGGCTGTAGTTGTGAATGCGGCTGCTCACGCCTTGCGGCGCGTGGTCAATCACAATGCGGGCATCCACCGCCACGGCCCCGTTTTCGTCCACGATGATGGGGTTAATGTCCATTTCGCGCAGTTGGGGCAGCTCGCACACCATCTCCGACACGCGCAGCAATATCTGCTCAACGGCTTCCAGGTTGGCAGCACTGTTACCGCGCCACTCCCCCAAAGTTTCTGATACGCGCGAACGCTCTATCAATCGGTGCGCTAAAAACTGGTTAAGTGGGGGCAGCTCCATGGCGCGGTCGTTGATCAGCTCGATCATGGTGCCGCCCGCGCCAAACGCAATTACCGGACCGAAGGGATCGTCGGTCACCAGACCAATATAGATTTCGCGGCCATGCCGCTTGCGGGCCATCGTCTGCACTGTGACGCCGTTGATGCGTGCGTTGGGCTGCAAGCGGGCCACGGTTTGCACCATGTCGGTATAAGTATCACGCACGCCAGTGGCGTTCATGATGTTGAGGGCCACGCCCTGTACGTCCGACTTGTGGCTGATGTCAGGCGAGTCAATTTTCAGCGCCACCGGAAAGCCCAGTTGCGTGGCAATCATCATGGCTTCGTTGGCATTGCGCGCCAGAATGGTTTGTGTGACTGGAATATGAAACGCTGACAGCAGCGTCTTGGATTCCATCTCGGTTAGCACTTTGCGCCGCTCGGCCAGCACGCTTTCGATCACCAAGCGCGCGCCCTCAATGTCAGGTTTGGACAGGGTAGACAGCGGCGGAGGCGTTTGTTGCAGCAATTGCTGGTTTTGGTAGAACGACGCAATATTGCCAAACGCACCCACTGCCGCCTCGGGCGTGCGAAAGCTGGGAATGGCGGCCTCGTTAAACACACCCCGCGCAGCCACCACTGAGGAGTCGCCCATCCAGCACGCCAGTAGTGGCTTGCCAACGGCTTTTTTAACTTCTGCCAAGGCCCTTGCCACTCCCGCACCGTCAATGCCTAATTTTGGTGAGTAGATTGCCAAAATACCATCAATGGCGCGGTCGATGCCCGCTGCTTCCACTGCGGCTTGGTAATGGCCAGGGTCAGCTTCTTCGGTGAGGTCAATCAGGTCTGATAGCGATGCTGTATCAGGCAGAAGTGGCTTCAGCATGGCCTGTGAATCAGCTGACAATTTGCCCAGTTGTAGATGAATTTCGTTGATCCAATCTGCGGCCAAGACACCTGGCCCGCCGCCATTGGTGACGATAGCTAGTCGCTTGCCAACTGGCCGGTAGCGGGAAGCTAAACATTTTGCTGCGGCGAATAACTCGACAAACGAATGCACTCGTACTGCACCTGCACGACGCAGCGCAGCATCGAAAACGTCATCACTGCCCACAATTGTGCTGCTATGTGTTTGCGCTGCCTCGTTACCTGCAGGCTTGCGCCCTGCCTTAATCACCACGACTGGCTTGGTGTTTGCTGCCATGCGCAGTGCACTCATAAAGTGCCTGGCACTGGAGATACCTTCCAGATACACCACGATGCTGTGGGTTTGTGCATCGTTTGCCAGGTAGTCAAGCACTTGCGCTATGTCCAGGCTTGAATGTGCACCCAGCGATATCACCGAGGAAAATCCCACCCCGTTATTGGCTGCCCAGTCCAACATGGATGCCGTAAGTGCACCCGATTGCGACACCAATGCCAGCGACCCTTTGCGCGCCAAGTGGCCAGCTGCACTGGCGTTGAGCTGCAGCAACGGGCGTTGTAGGCCTAGGCAGTTGGGCCCTAGCAATTGCACACCTTCACGGCGAGCAATCTTCTTGAGTTGTGCCGCATGTTCGGCACTCACTCCGCTAGAAACGATCAGCGCCGCACGGCAGGCAATGCGTCCAGCCACCTCCAGCGCCGCAGCCACATCGTGCGCGGGTAGCGCGATGATGGCCAGGTCAGCCCTGGCTTGCGCTAGGTCGGCCAAGGTACCGCTGCTGTGAATATCCAAAAACCGAATGCTGCCAGTGAATGGCTGGGCTTTCAGCGATTTCACCACTGCCCGCGCCTGGGGGGTTTGTGCAGTGGGGTCGTCTACTTCGCCTGCAAAGACGATGATGGATTCGGGCGAGAAGAGGGGGGTAAGGTAGTGTTTATCCATAAACTTTTTAAGTCAGCGCTGGTGCTAGTCTGCACCAATGAGCACCTTGACGTGCTCGGCGACGCTGCGCGCAAGAGGGTTGAGCATATAGCCTCCCTCCAGGCAAGAAATAATGCGCCCTTGGCAGTAGCGCTTGGCCACGCCCATGATCTGCTGGGTAACCCAGGCGTAGTCGGCATCGACCAGGCCCAGGTTGCCCATGTCGTCTTCGCGGTGGGCATCGAACCCGGCGGAGATGTAGATGAGTTGCGGCGCAAATTGGTCCAGCGCAGGTATCCATTGCGTGAGCACCGCTTCGCGGAACTTGTCGCTGCCTGAGCGCGATGGCAGCCCCACGTTGACCATGTTGCTGCCCTTGGCGTTTTCACCCGAGAAGGGGTACAGGCCTTCTTCAAAAATAGAGCACATCAGCACCCGGTCGTCACCGCGAAAAATGTCTTCGCTGCCGTTGCCGTGGTGCACGTCAAAGTCGATCAGTGCTACGCGTTGCAGGCCATGCACGTCTAGCGCATGGCGTATGCCTACTGCCACGTTGTTGAAAAAGCAAAAACCCATGGCTGCTGCGCGCTCAGCATGGTGGCCCGGCGGGCGAACGCTGCAAAAAGCCGATGGCACGCCACCTGTTAGCACCAGGTCGGTGGCCTGCACCGCAGCACCAGCGGCACGCAGCGCGGCTTGGATGGTGAATGGGTTCATGTCGGTATCAGGGTCCACTTTGTGGTAGCCCTGTGTCGGTGCGGCGGCTATCAGTTCATTCACATACGAGGTGGTGTGCGCCCGGCCCAATTGCTCTAGAGTGGCCAGCGGCGCGTCGTAAGTGTTCATGTAGTCCCGCAGGCCTTTGACCAACAGCATGTCGTTGATCGCACCCAAGCGTTCCGGGCACTCGGGGTGGTGCGGCCCCATCTCGTGGCGGGCGCAGTCGGAATGGGAAATAAAGGCTGGCAGCAAGCGTGTCTCCTGGTTCGTGTGCGCACAGGGTGCGCTTGAATTGCAGCTGAATTGCAGCTGAATTGTGATGGATGCCAGTCTATGCCGGGTAATGCTTGGGTGCCTTGATGTGGGGCAAATATTGCTGGGTATTGGTGCTGGGATGTCGGCGTTTTGGATGGCAACGACTAAATCCAGTGAATTGCCTTGAAATCAAGACTGTGAGCTGTTACCAGGAGAATTTGTTGGTCAGTATGGGTGCACTTACTTCTCGGACTCAAAAGCATCTCGCAAGTTGGTTCCAGCACCACAGCCACTCGCCTTCACGTGCATCCTTAAGCATAGGGAGATTGGTCGATGGCGTGGTGACAACATGGAGTTTTGGTGTGGTGGGCACCTACTCCCTAACACAGCCCCCCATTGAAGCTGACTTCTGGTAGCCTAGACCAATCAACAGTACTAGGCTTTCTGTTCTCCATCAAAATCTCAAACATGACCCCAGAACAACGTGTACTCGAACTTGGTATCCAACTCCCGTCTGGCAGCGGCACAGCAGGCAACTACGCCGCCGCCGTCCGCTCAGAAAACCTCTTGTACTTGTCGGGAAAGGCCCCTCTCGCTGTGAATGGCGAGAAGCCGAAAGGCCGCATTGGTGGTGAATACTCTGCAGAGGATGGCTACTTACTTGCGCGCTCGGCCTGCATGGATTTGCTAGCAGCTATTCGTAATGAACTTGGCAGTTTGGACAATGTTGCCCACGTTTTGGAGTTGCACGGTGCGCTGAGCACAACCCCAGAATTCGAGGACCACGCCAGGGTTTTGGATGGTGCGTCTGATCTGCTGGTCGAAGTCTTCGGGGCAGCGGGAGTGCATGCGCGGTCTGTTATCGGGGTTGCGTCTCTGCGTAATGGTGTCCCGCTGACGGTCAGGGCCACTGTCCGGTGCGTGCCAGATTAAGGCAACCCCAACGTCAATTGCCCTTGACCACATCTTCATCTGTTGTGACCCTGGCGGACCTGAGCTAGCACGCTGTTGGATATAGGTCTTGTTGAAGGGTCTGGCAATGTGTACCCAGGACAGGGCATCTCCACCGCCGTTTCTTTTGGCACAGCGCTACAAGAATTGTGGGGGGGCAAGCAGCCCGATGTGTTTGACCTACTGTCTATGCTCGGGCTGATAATGTCTGCGGTGCCTAAATCGGCTTAGCTTTAATCTTGAGGGATATCTATGCAAATCACCGGCCATTGCCACTGCGGCGCCATCTCCTTCACTGCTTTGGTGGACTCCACCAAGGTCATCGCTTGCCACTGCGCAGACTGCCAGACTTTCTCAGGCGGGCCGTTTCGTGCGGTGTTGCCCGTGCCCATAGGCAACGTGACGCTTATCGGCACGCCCAAGCACTATGTGAAGGTGGCCGAAAGCGGCAACCGCCGGGTGCAGGCGTTTTGCGCGGAATGCGGCACGCAGCTGTACGCCTGTGAGGCAGAAGCGCCCACCATGTTGAATCTGCGTTTGGGCTGTGTGAAAGAGCGGGCCAGTTTGAAGCCAGTGGGTCAAATTTGGGGCGAATCGGCCATGCCGTGGTTACACGCGCTGGACGATGTGCCCATGCACACCAAAGGGATGGCCAGCCCGCTGATGGGCGCGCAATGATTGACCAACCACTGCCCAATGTGTCTTGCCCGTTGTGCGGCGGAGCCAACCAATGCGCACCTGCGCAGGCAGGGCGGTTTGATGTGGAGTGCTGGTGCAAAACAGCGGCCATCAGCCCGGAGGCTTTGGCCCGCATACCGCCAGAGCTGGTAAACAAAGCCTGCCTGTGCCCGCGCTGTGCGGCGGGCGTGGCAGACAAGCCCTGACCGGGATTGCCTTAAGCAAACACCCCAGCGGTTTCCTTCATGCGGGCAGACACTTCACCCAGGTGGTGCAGGCTGTCGCCAAAGGTCATCTCCATTTGCGTGAGTTTCTTGAAGTAGTGGCTGACGATGTATTCGTCGGTTACGCCAATGCCGCCGTGCAGTTGCACCGCTTGCTGGCCCACAAACCTCATGCTTTGGCCTAACTGGTACTTGGCGCGCGCTAGTGCCGCACGGCGCTCCGCAGCAGGGGCGTTGAGCTTGAGGCTGGCATAAAAACTCATGGAGCGTGCCAGTTCCAGCTGCATCTTCATGTCGGCCGCGCGGTGGCGCAGGGCCTGGAAGCTGCTGATCGCCACGCCAAACTGTTTGCGGGTGTTCATGTATTCAGCGGTAATGGCCAGCGTCTTGTCCATCACACCCACAGCCTCAGCGCACAAAGCGGCAATGCCGATGTCTACCGCGTGTTCCAGCGCCGTGGTGCCATCTGCAGTGAGCAGAGTTGCGGGGGCGTTTTTGAAACTCACTTCAGCGGCTCGGCTGCCGTCTTGCAGGCCGTAGCCTTTGGTGGACACGCCCGCTGATTCACGCTCCACCACAAACAGGGCCAACTGGCTGTTGACTTTGGCAGACACGATGTAGGCGTCGGCCTGGTCGCCAGCAGCCACTACAGTTTTTATAGCGTTCAACACATAGCCACCGGGCGCCTGCGTGGCTTTTGCCTCACAAACGTCAAGTTGGTAGCGCGCTGCGCGCTCCTGGTAGGCCAGCACCACCAGCTTCTCGCCGCTGGCTATTGCCGAAAGCCAAGGGGCTTTGGTGGCCGTGTCGCCATAGCCTGCAATCACGGCACCGGCAATGAGGGATTGGGCCAGCGGTTCGAGCACAACGCCGCGCCCCAGCTCTTCCATCACCACCATGCCTTCGACCGGTCCCATGCCCATGCCACCATCGTCTTCGGGCACGTACAGGCCGGTCAGACCCAGCTCAGCCAGTTCTGTGTAGGCAGTACGGTCAAATCCACCGGCTTTTTCAGCGGCGCGGCGGCGATCAAACGTGTAGCCCTTGTCCACCCATTTGCGCACCGCGTCGCGCAACTGTTCTTGATCGTCAGAAAAATCAAAATCCATTTAAATCTCCTATATCGAGCGAAGCTCTTGATAGAGCCCCCTTTGAGAGGGGGCTTAGGGGGTGCTCATCTTGTTGTGCAAGGCGCAGGGTGTTCTACGGCTTTCAGCCGAGAACAACTTGCGCGACGATATTTCGTTGCACTTCGTTGCTGCCACCGTAAATAGTGGTCTTGCGCATGTTGAAGTAGGTGGATGCCAGCGGCGCGCACAGAGCAGTGGCTTGGTCGCCTTGCCAGCCGGCTTCCATGGCTTCGCTGATCAGCGGCAGGGCATTCGGCCCGGCGGCCAGCATCATCAGCTCGGAGTAGCGTTGCTGGATTTCGCTGCCGCGAATTTTCAGCAAACCCGCAATGTCCAGCGAGTTTTTGCCGGATTTCTCGGCGGCCAACACGCGCAGCACCATCATCTCCAGTGCCACCACGTCCACTTCGAGCTTGGCAATTTCGTCGCGGAAGCGGCCTGCAGAAGGACCGTCCACAGCCGGGTCGTAAACACCTTCGGCTTTGGCGATGCGCTTGAGACGCTCCAGCTCGCGCTTGGCACGGTTCACGTCGGCAATGTTGGTGCGCTCGTGACTTAGCAAGTGTTTGGCGTAAGTCCAGCCCTTGTTTTCTTCCCCGATCAGGTTCTCGGCGGGTACGGCCACGTTGTCGAACCAGACCTCGTTCACCTCGTGACCACCGTCCAGCATGATGATGGGGCGCACGCTGACGCCGGGGCTCTTCATGTCGATCAGCAGGAAGCTGATGCCGGTTTGTGGCTTGCCCTCGGAGCTGGTGCGCACCAGGCAAAAAATCCACTCGCCGTATTGGCCCAGGGTGGTCCAGGTTTTCTGGCCGTTGACGATGAACTGGTTGCCCTGGCGCTCGGCCTTGCATTTAACGGATGCCAGGTCGGAGCCCGAACCCGGCTCACTGTAGCCCTGGCTCCACCACACCGAGCCGTCGGCAATGCCGGGCAAAAAGCGTTTTTGTTGCTCGGGGGTGCCAAACGCCATGATGACCGGGGCCACCATCACCGGGCCAAACGGCACTACGCGAGGGGCGCCGGCCAGCGCGCATTCTTCTTCAAACAAGTGCTTTTGCACCGAGTTCCAGCCCGGGCCGCCAAATTCTTTGGGCCAGCCGTGGCCCAGCCAGCCCTTGGAGCCCAAAATTTTGGCCCAACGCTGCATGTCTTCGCGGGTCAGGTGCAGGGCGTTGTGCACTTTGTGGGAAAGGTCAGCGGGCAGGTTTGCGCTGACCCAGGCGCGAATCTCTTCGCGAAAAGCCTGTTCTTCAGGGGTGAATGCCAAATCCATGGGGGATGTCTCCGGTTGGTCTGATGGTGTCGCTACCCGCTTTTTAGCACGGTCGTACTTTTATAGTTGTCTTTACTGTGACAAACCCAGTTCGCTGCACAGCTTTTGCACGGTGGCACGCAGCTCGGCCACCTCGGCCTCCAGCGCCGTCACGCGGGCTTGCAAATCAGCACTGCCCACTTGGGCCACGCTGCGCCCGGCA
>JBEGPS010000183.1:0-5906 GCA_041181325.1 Pseudomonadota bacterium | reverse complement strand
AGCTATTGGCTCCACCCAGTCCCTATGTGCCCAAGCTGCACGTGTACTACTTTCGTGCGTTGGAAGTCGAACCCAACATTCCTTTTGAAGCGCAAGTGCTGTGGCAAGACGCGCACCTGCTGGTGGTGGATAAGCCCCATTTTTTGCCCGTAATGCCATCGGGCAAATACCTGCAAGAAACCGTTCTGGTGCGTTTGAAAAATGCGCTGGGCCTGGATGACCTGACCCCCATCCACCGCATAGACCGCGACACTGCCGGGCTGGTGCTGTTCTCGGTAAGCCGCAGCACGCGTGATGCGTACCACGCGCTGTTTCGCGAGCGCACGGTGACCAAAACCTACGAATGTGTGGCACCTAGTAGCACGGCACACGCATGGCCGATGCACCGTGAGAGCCGTATGGTCGTGGCCGAACACTTTATGCAAATGACCGAAGTTCCGGCCGAAGTGGGCAGCCCTGTGAATGCCATTACTGACATTGCACTGTTGGAAACGCAGGGGCCATGGTCGCGCTACCAGCTTAAACCCCTGACTGGGCAGCGCCACCAGTTGCGCCTGCACATGGCCGCGCTGGGCCTCCCAATTCGCCATGACGGCATGTACCCCACACTCACCCCCGAGGGCGCGTGCAACACCGCTCAGCCACTGCAATTGCTGGCCAAGAAGATTGCGTTTACTGACCCGTTGAGTGGTGAACATCGCACGTTTAGCAGCCAGCGCAGCTTGTTGCCGCTGGACTAAAGCGCTGCTGGCTGCGAGCTGCGCAGAGACGTTTATGGCGTTTTAAGCAGCCGCCGAATGGTTTGTGGGTCGTTAGACTTAAGCCCGTTAGCCAGCTCACGCGCGGCATCGGCGCGCTGGGCGGCATAGTTTTGCAGCTGCGCGAGCTGCTGTGCTGAAGGTACTGCCGTGGTGGGTCTAACTTGCATTAGCTGCTCAAAGCTACGCGCGTAGGCCGGGGCAATGTCGCTTTCGACACGGCCGGCAATTTGATCGAACGACAGCCCAGCAGAGGTGCTCGCCTGCAGCAAAGTAGTCCATTGCTGTTGGGTCGCAGTGTCTTGCTGCACGTAGCTTTGTATCGCTTGGCGAACCAGTACCTCTTCGCCATATCGGTAGCTAGGGTTAGGCAAGCGAAGCAGCAACAGCGCTACAACGAGCAGCAAGGCAACCGCCCCAGCCCAGCGACTACGCTGAACACCTAGGCTCTGTGTGGTCCATGGGCGTGCCAACCCCAACCCCAACAGCATGCCGGCCACCATGCCACCCATATGCGCCGCGTTGTCGATACCACTGACTAGGGTGCCCATGACCAACATAGCGACAGAGAAGCCCAAAGCACCGCCAAACAACCAGCGAAACTCCGAGCGATCTACCTGCGCCCGCTCGCGCCACAGAAACACCAGCAGCGCACCAAACAGGCCAAACACCGCGCCCGACGCGCCGCCCGACACTGCCTGGTTGCCCTGCGCCACCAACGAGACGAGGTTGCCCAACACGCCACTGCCCAAGTACAACAGTGCAAACTGCCAGCGGCCCATCAGTCGCTCCACCAGCCGGCCCACATCCCACAACGCCCACATATTGAGTGCCAGATGCAACACACCAAAGTGAATGAACACTGCGGTGAACAAGCGCCACCATTGCCCGTCTTGGGTGGCCGGGCCAAAATTGGCACCCCAGGCCAGCTGCACCCCATTGGCGGTGTGCCACCAGCCTGCACCGGCCAGCAGCATGGCGATGAACACCAAGCCATTGGCGAACAGCAAACACGCCGTTACAGGCACTACTGAAATGGGGCTGCGCATCAAATCCGTCAATGCCGCAGGTGATACTTTCACAACATTCATATCACCTCTTGGACGGCACGTAGTATTGATCTACGCCGTTAGCTCTTTGGCACTAATTTGGTATTTAAAGTCATCTGGCGCATACGAATCCAAGCGCCCAGACGCGTTTTCGGCAGCAGGGTACATAAAGAAGCCGAGCTTGGGGCCTTTTGAGTTAGGCAGGACCACATCGTGGGCGACGTTGTAGGCCATCCAGTTGCCTTCCCAGCCACCAAACAGCGCTTTGTTGACGGGCGCAACGATGGCGTTCTTGGGTGTTTTGATCCACTCTGCAGTTTCCTGACGCATCACCTTGGCCACGTCGGCAGGGTCCATGCCCACCCAGCCGTAGGCTTTGAGGTACACCTCGGCACGGCAGTGCTGCGCACCTTTGAGGCTGGCCGAGTTGCCACCCAGCTCTTTGTAACCAAAGGCACTGGGCGCTACGCGCAGGCCGTAGACATCGCGCGCGGGCATGCCCAACGAACGGCACATGCCAACAAACAGCGCGTTCAGGTCAGCGCACTTGCCGCCCAGGTTGCCGGTGTCCAGCATGGTTTTGATGTCGCCTTCGCCACAGCCACGGGTTTTGGGTTCGCGGAAGGTGTTGGCCACAATCCAGTCATAAAGTTTTTGGGCTTTTTCAGCGTCGGTGGTGGCGCCTTTGGTAGCCTCCAGCGCCGTGCTGCGCACAATGCCGTCGGTGGGTATCAGGGCGGTGGGCTGGGTCCAGTATTTCAGGTTGCCTGCGTCTTCGGCCACGGCCACTTTTTGCAGCCAGTTTTGCGCGCGGTTTTGGGTTTGAATGCGGCTGGTCAGCTCAACAAAAGGCTTGGCCTCACCTTCGGCAAATTCCACGTACAGCATCTTGGCGCCATAGGTGTTGTCGTCTTCCATGCGGGCCGTGCCGTTACTGGAAAAGCTGCTTTCCAGCGATTTTTGCCAGTCGGAGTTGACCGAGGGAATAGGCAACCACACTTTGGTCACGCCTTGGGGCTTGATGATGTCCACGCGGGTGGTGACTTCAAACGTGCGCCAATTGCCCGCGATGGGTGCAAATTTACGCTCTGTCGCAGAAGCAGCTGCCGTTGCAGTTTGTGCAAAATTGATAGCGGGCAACGCACATCCGGCAATGGCTACAGCCGATTTAGATATAAATTGACGGCGCGAGGCCTGGCCAGCAGGCATGAAAACGGTGGTCATAAAAAGAACTCCGGAAATGGTGGGAAGAAGCGCGTACGGCGTAACACAGGTACTCCGGGATAGCGCGGGTGGTGATTATCGCAGTGCGAGGGCAAAAGCCGTCTCGACCCGGTATATTCACTGCCAGCCCTCCCCGCTGTTCCGCCCTTGCCTGCCCTGTGCCACCCCTGCTTTGTCTACTGAACCCTCCACGCTCTCTCCTACCGCCCAAACCCTTGCCCGCCACGCCCTGACTGCGTTTGAGCAGGTGGTGGGCAGCACATCGGGCTTTCGCACGCGCCCGGGGCAGCACGCCATGGCGGCCTGCGTGGCTGACACGCTGGCGCAGGCCGACTTGGGCGAACACCCTAACCCCACCAAAGCCATCGCGGTGATTCAGGCGGGTACGGGCGTGGGTAAGAGTGCCGCCTATGCAAGCACCGCCATTGCCATGGCGCTGGAGCGTAAAACGCGGGTGGTGATCAGCACGGCCACTGTGGCGCTGCAAGAGCAGCTGATGACCAAAGACCTGCCCGCCCTGGCGCGCAGCATGGACAAGCCGTTTGCCTTTGCGCTGGCCAAGGGCCGCGGGCGCTATGTGTGCAAGCTCAAGCTGGAGAGGCTGGTGGGCAGCGGTGCGGCGGAAGACGACATGTTTGACGACGAATTGCTCAAACACAAGGTGTCCGCCCTGTCGCAAGAAGCCATTGAAGAACGCCGCACCCAGCTGTACGAAGCCATGGCCCACAAGCTGGCAGTGGCCACCTGGGACGGTGACCGCGACACCCTGCCCGACACACCCGACCCACGTGACTGGTCTGCCGTAGCGGCTGAGCGCCACACCTGCACCGCCCGCCACTGCCCGCGCTACAAGGAATGCAGCTACTACAACGCCCGCACCCGGCTTGCCGAAGCCAATGTGATCGTGGCCAACCACGACCTGGTCCTGGCCAGCTTGGGCATGACGACCCTGCCCGATCTGGACAACTGCCTGGTGGTGTTTGACGAAGGCCACCACCTGCCCGCAGTCGCCTTGGACCAGTTTTCCAACGCTATGGATTTGAGCAATCTGCGCTGGCTGGACAAGGTGCCCAAAACCATCGTTGACGTGGCTGGCAAGCTGGCCCTGCACCCCGGTGAAGACGTGCAAACCGTGACCAGCCAGCTCAAAGGCGCGCTCACCACCTTGGCCCGCATGGCCATGGATTTGGTATGGGCCCAAACTGGGAAAAATGCACGCGGCGAGGGCAATGACGGCACGCTGCGTTTTGCCCACGGCGTGCTGCCCGAAGCGCTCACCGAGCCGGTGACGCAAATCCATGCGCAGGCCACCGGCTTGTCGAAGGTGATTGAGGCGCTGGGTGTGGACATAAAAGCACTGGCCAAAGACGACCCCGGCCAGGCCGTGCTGTGCGCACAGCTCTACGCCCAGCTGGGCGGTATTGCGCCACGCCTGGGCACGCTGGTGGCCACCGCCAACTTGCTGCTGGAGCATGGCGACCAGCCTTTGGCCAAATGGCTACAGGCCGAGAGCGAAGGCGGCTACCTGACCGTGACCGCCCACGCCTGCCCCACCGTGCCGGGCGACTTGCTGCGCCAGTTTTTATGGAGCCAGGTGCGCGGGGCCATCGTTACCAGCGCGTCGCTCACCAGTTGCGGCAGTTTTGACTACTTTTTGAAAGAAGCGGGGCTGAACAATAAGCCCTATGTCACCGCGCTGGAAGTCAGCAGCCCGTTCAACTACGCCACCCAAGGCACGCTGACCGTGGTGCACACCCGCGCCGACCCCAAGCAGGCTGATGCCTACACCGCCGAGATGGTGCAGGCGCTGATGGCCGATATCGAACAAATCAAACGCGGTGCGCTGGTGCTGTTCACCAGCCGGGCGCAAATGCGCGCTGCCACCGAGGCCCTGCCCGGCCACCTGATGGACATGGTGCTGGTGCAAGGCACGCAGTCGCGCACACGCCTGTTGGTCGCGCACAGCGCGCGGGTGGAAGGCGGCATGCCCTCGGTGCTGTTTGGCCTGCAAAGCTTTGGCGAAGGGCTGGACCTGCCGGGCGCACTTTGCGAAACCGTGTTCATTGCCAAACTGCCGTTTGCCCCCCCCAGCGACCCGGTGGACGAAGCGCGCGCCGAATGGCTCAAGAGCGTGGGGCGTGACCCGTTTAACGAGTTGGTAATACCCGCCACTGGCATCAAGCTGCTGCAATGGACTGGCCGTGCCATCCGTACTGAAGAAGACCAAGCGCGGGTGATTTGTTATGACAAGCGCCTGACCCAAACCAGCTACGGCAAACGCATGCTCTCGGGCCTGCCACCCTATGCGTTGGAGCGGCGCGGATAGACCGGCGAGGATAGAGCAGCACGGGCAATGGCATCAGCGCCATAGCGCGCCAGCGAACAGTTGGCAAAACCGCTTTGCGCGCATACTTGCGCATTAACTCCCTGCGAGGTACGCCATGGAATTGATCACGCACGACCTGAGTCAATTATTCGAGCAATTAGGACTGCCTAGTAGCAGTACCGACATCAACACGTTTATCGCCGCGCACCGCTTGTCTGGTGAGGTACCTATAGCCCAGGCGTGGTTTTGGGACGTGTCGCAAGCCCAGTTTCTAGCCAAAGCCTTGGCAGATGACTCTGATTGGTCAAATGCGGTGGATGCACTGTCCGCAAGGTTGGTTCTGGGGTAAAGGCTAAATTTACTGGGGTCTGAACATTTTGAAAAGTTGATCGGGGCCCACCGTGAAGTAGTCCGCAGGACCACCACCACGCAGAATGTGCCCGGCATGGGCGGTGTCGTAAATGCCCGCCTCAATCAGCGACTTTTGGATGTGGACCAGCACCACTTCACCAAACACCACCCAAGTTGAGACTTTGTCGCCACCGGAGC
>JBEGPS010000182.1:0-7017 GCA_041181325.1 Pseudomonadota bacterium | reverse complement strand
CTTCCAGAATGGCAATGCCGTGGCGGTAACGGCGGTCGTCTTTGGTCTCGGCCAGGGCCAGCGCTTTTTTATCGCTGTTGGCAAATAGCAGGCAGTCGGGAACCGATTCGCGGCCCTTGGGGTCGGAGTTGACTTGGGGCAGGGTGTCGTCACCCCAGCCCAGCTCGACCAACACTTTGTTGATGACCAGCGCCTCGGTTTGGGCTTCGTTGATGGTGGAATGCGCGCCGAAGGGTGCGTACAAGGCGCGCAGCGCAGCCTCAAACGCGGCAAAGGCACTGGCGCTCAATGCTTGGTTGGGCGGAGTTTCCAGCACGCCGCGCGTTAGGAAATCTTGGCTGAAAAGTTGCCCTTGCATGTGCGTGTGGTGAGTTTGCTGTAGATGGGGTGAGTGTAAAGCCCGCGGTGGAGCGGGACCTCAGGCTGGTGTAATCTGTAATTTGCTATTGATTTAGTAGCTGCTTACGCATAACCGACGGGCGCTAGCGGCCTATTTTGCTTGAAAAAACTGGCTACGCAGGGCGTTGAGGTCCAGCACCCGCACGCCGCCGTATTCCACCCGAATGGCGCCTTGTTCGGCCAGCGTGGTGAGCGCCTCATTCACCCGCTGGCGTGACAGACCCACTAGGTAAGCCAGCTCTTGCTGGGTGATGCGCAGCATCTCGCCCACGCCGGGGTACAGCACCGGGTTAAACAGCGTGGCCAGGCTGCGGGCCACGCGGATGTCGGGGTTGGTCATGCGGTCAATCTCGCGTGCGGCAATGAACTGGCCCAGCCGCTCGTTGAGCTGGTTCATGATGAAGCGGTTAAACCCAATCGAGTGATCCAGCAGCCAGTGAAACGTGTCCACATGCAGGCCCGCCACCATGCTCTTGCGCAGGGCCTGGATGTTGTAGCGGTAAGTTTCGCGCTTCAGCGCGGTGCCTTCGCCAAACCAGCCACCCGGTGGCACGCCGGTGAAGGTCATGGTTTGGCCCTGTGCGTTGTCGCTGCTCATCTTCAGCAGGCCATCCACCACGCCAAACCAATACGTCACCGGGCGGCCCATGCGGCAGATGTAGTCACCCGGCGCAGCGTCGGTGATTTTGAGGTCGCCCTCGGCGCGCTTTTGCTCTTCAGGCAATAGCAGGCGGTACCAGGGAATTGCGTCCAACTCGGTTTGCGTTAGGGGGCGGCGACGCTGGTGGAGCAAGCTTTCGGTGATGGTGGACATAGAACTTTCGAGCGCCGTAAGTTAGCTTTAAGCGAAGGGAAAACACCTAGTAGGAAACCGCAGGATTGTCGTCCAAACGACAGCATGACGTCAAATGCTGGTTTCATAATCGACCCACGCCGCAGTCCTGTGGCGGTTCAGTGATGAGGTTTTGGGATGCAAACGACTTTTCCGCAATTACTACTGCAACATGCCAGCCAGCGCCCCGGCGACGCTGCCATGCGCGAGAAGGAATACGGTATTTGGCAGTCTTTGACGTGGAGCGATCTGGCTACCATGGTCGAGCAGCTGGCAGCTGGCCTGCACCAAGCGGGTCTGCGCCGTGGCGAGCACATGGTTGTGGTGGGTTCCAACCGCCCCCGCCTGTACGCCACCATGCTGGCCGTGCAGTCGTTGGGCGCTGTGCCAATTCCGCTGTACCAAGATGCGGCGGGTGCCGAATGCGTGTTCCCCATCAACAACGCCGAAGTGCGCTTTGCCTTTGCCGAAGACCAAGAGCAAGTCGACAAGCTGCTGGAAGTGCGCGAAAGCTGCCCCCAACTGCAGCACATTTACTTTGACGACCCGCGCGGCCTGCGCAAGTACGACGAGCCTGGCCTGGCCGCTATCGATGAGTTGCTGGCCGCCGGCAAAGCCTTTACGGCGATTCACACCGGATTTTTCAAAGAAGAAGTTGCCAAAATCGTACCCACAGACGTGGCGGCGATGTTCTTTACATCGGGCACCACTGGCAACCCCAAGGGCGTAGTGCATACACACGACTCGCTTCTGAACCGCGCCCGCGCAGGTGCTGACTTTGACAAGCTCACTAGCAACGAAGAAGTGTTGGCATATCTGCCACCGGCCTGGATTGGGCAAAACATTTTCAGCTACGCGCAGTGGTTGTCGTGCGGCTACGTGGTGAACTGCCCCGAGTCGGCCGCCACTGCCACCATCGATTTGAAAGAGATTGGCCCCACCTACTACTTTGCACCCCCCCGCGTGTTTGAAGGCTTGCTGACCAGCGTGATGATTCGCATGGAAGACGCGGGCACGCTCAAGCGCGGCATGTTTCACTTCTTCATGGAAGTGGCCAAGCGTTGCGGGCCCGCACTCATGGATGGCAGGGCAGTTTCTTTTGCAAACCGCATTTTGTATGCCATCGGCAACTTGATGGTGTACGGCCCCTTGCGCAACAACCTGGGCATGAGCCGCGTGCGCATTGCCTACACAGCGGGCGAGGCGATTGGCCCCGACTTGTTCACTTTCTATCGTTCCATCGGTGTGAATATCAAGCAGCTGTACGGATCCACTGAAACCGCGGTATTTGTGTGCCTGCAGCCTGACAACGAAGCGCGGGCCGACACCGTGGGCGTACCCTGTGCAGGTGTGGAGATCAAGGTGGCAGACAACGGTGAAATTTTGGTCAAGTCGCCAGGCTTGTTAAAAGAGTATTACAAAAACCCTGCGGCGACTGCCGAGGTGCTGACCGCCGATGGCTGGTACCACACCAGTGACGCAGGCTTCATCGATGCCCATGGGCACCTGAAGATCATTGACCGCGTCAAAGACGTGGGCCGAATCAAAGGCGGTGCCAATGACGGCGCTATGTTCGCGCCCAAGTACGTCGAGAACAAGCTCAAGTTCTTCCAGCACATCAAAGAGGTAGTGGCCTATGGCGATGGCCGCGACCAGGTGTGCGTGATGATCAACATCGACTTTGACGCCGTTGGCAACTGGGCCGAGCGCCGCAACTTGCCGTATGCGGGCTACACCGATCTGGCGCAGAAACCGCAGGTCTACCAGCTAATTAAAGAGTGCGTGGAAAAGGTCAACGCCGATCTGGCGGAAGATACCTTGCTGGCGGGTAGCCAGGTAAGCCGCTTCTTGGTGTTGCACAAAGAGCTGGACGCCGACGACGGCGAACTCACCCGCACCAACAAGGTTCGCCGGGGCTTTATTGCCGAGAAATACCAGCCGCTGATTGACGGCCTGTACGGCGGCAGGACCAGTCAGTTCATTGAAACCATCGTCAAGTTTGAAGACGGCCGCACCGGCAGCGTGAGCGCAACGCTCAAGATTGACGATGCAAAAACATTTACGCCGGTGAAAGCAGCAGCATGACAAAGAAAATCGGCGACGTCATTCTGGACGTCCAAAACATCTCTTTGAGTTTCGGTGGCGTGAAGGCGCTGACTGACATCTCATTTAACGTGAAAGAGCACGAGATCCGCGCCATCATCGGCCCCAACGGTGCGGGCAAAAGTTCGATGCTGAATTGCATCAACGGTGTGTACGTGCCGCAGCAGGGCACCATTGCATTCAAGGGGCAAACATTTAGTCACATGGACAGCCACCAAGTGGCCAGCATGGGCATAGGCCGCACGTTTCAGAATTTGGCGCTGTTCAAAGGCATGAGCGTGCTAGACAACATCATGTCCGGTCGCAACCTGAAGATTAAAAGCAACATTCTGATGCAGGCGCTGCGCTGGGGCCCTGCCGAGCGCGAAGAAATCATGCATCGCGAAGCGGTGGAACGCATCATCGACTTCCTGGAGATTCAGGCCTTTCGCAAGACGCCTGTGGGCCAACTGCCTTACGGCTTGCAAAAACGCGTGGACTTGGGCCGGGCTCTGGCCATGGAACCCCAAGTGCTGCTGCTGGACGAACCCATGGCCGGTATGAATGTGGAAGAAAAGCAGGACATGTGCCGCTTCGTGCTGGATGTGAATGACGAGTTCGGAACCACCGTGGTGCTGATCGAGCACGACATGGGCGTGGTGATGGACATCAGCGACCGCGTGGTGGTGCTGGACTACGGCAAAAAAATTGGCGACGGCACGCCGGACGAAGTGCGTAACAACGAAGACGTGATCAGTGCCTACCTTGGCACTTCACATTAAGGATCGGCAATGGCATTCTTCTTAGAAACACTCCTGGGCGGCCTGATGGCAGGCATGTTGTATTCGCTGGTGGCACTGGGCTTTGTGTTGATTTACAAGGCATCCGGTGTATTTAATTTTGCACAAGGCGCGATGGTGCTGTTTGCAGCGCTGGCCATGGCACGCTTTGCCGAATGGGTACCGCTGTACCTTGGCATTGCAGACCCGATTGCGGCCAACGTGCTGGCCTTTATTGGCGCGGGTGTGGTGATGTTTGTGGTGGCCTGGGTAATCGAGCGCTTGGTGCTGCGCCACTTGGTTAACCAAGAAGGCACTACGCTTTTGATGGCCACGCTGGGTATCACCTACTTTATGGAAGGCCTGGGCCAAACCATTTTTGGCAGCAGCATCTACAAGATTGACATTGGCATGCCCAAAGACCCGGTGATGATTTTGGAAAGCGCGTTTGACGGCGGCATTCTGATCAACAAAGAAGACTTGTACGCGGCGCTGATTGCAGCCGCGTTGGTGGCCCTGCTGAGTTTGTTTTTCCAGAAAACATCTACGGGCCGCGCCCTGCGCGCGGTGGCTGATGACCACCAAGCGGCGCAAAGTATTGGTATTCCGCTAAACCGCATTTGGGTCATTGTGTGGTGCGTGGCGGGTGTGGTGGCACTGGTGGCCGGGATGATTTGGGGCAGCAAGCTGGGTGTGCAGTTTTCGCTCACCACCGTCGCGCTGCGTGCCTTGCCGGTGGTGATTTTGGGCGGTCTGACATCGGTGCCCGGTGCCATTGCAGGCGGGCTGATCATCGGTGTGGGCGAGAAGCTGTCAGAGGTGTACATCGGCCCCATGGTGGGCGGTGGGATTGAGATTTGGTTTGCCTATGTGTTGGCGTTGGGCTTCTTGTTGATTCGTCCGCAAGGCTTGTTTGGCGAAAAAATTATTGACCGCGTTTAAGGGATAAAAATGTTTTACAGAGAAAACGGCCAATTCAAAACCACCTACCGGGCGGATCAGCAAATCTTCCCGATTGCGCAAGACCGCATCGCACTCTATGCGCTGCTGGCCATTGCCTTTGCAGTGGTGCCGATGATGGCCAGCGACTATGTGTTTCGCGCCATTCTGATTCCCTTCTTGATATTTTCGCTGGCTGCTGTGGGTGTGAATATTTTGGTCGGCTACTGCGGACAAATCTCGCTGGGCTCGGGCGCTTTCATGGCGGTGGGGGCCTATGCTGCCTACAACTTCTTTGTGCGCATTGACGGCATGCCTTTGGTGCTGGCGTTGATCGGTGGGGGCTTGTGCGCCATGCTGTTTGGCATTTTGTTTGGTTTGCCCAGCCTGCGGGTGAAGGGGCTGTATTTGGCAGTTGCCACATTGGCGGCGCAGTTTTTTGCTGACTGGATGTTTTTGCGTATTCAGTGGTTCACCAACTATTCCACATCGGGCTCGGTGTCGGTGTCTAACTTGCAAGTGTTTGGCTTGCCGCTGGAGAGCCCGGTATCGCGGTATTTGTTTTGTTTGGTGATTTTGAGCGTGATTGCGCTGCTGGCCAAAAACCTGGTGCGTGGTGCGGTGGGCCGGGAGTGGATGGCCATTCGCGACATGGACGTGGCAGCGGCGGTGATTGGCATTCGTCCCATGTTTGCCAAGCTCAGCGCGTTTGCTGTGAGTTCTTTTATTGTGGGGGTGTCGGGCGCGTTGTGGGCCTTCATGTACCTGGGCGCTTGGGAGCCTGCAGCCTTCTCGGTGGACCAGTCTTTCAAGTTGCTGTTCATGGTGATTATTGGCGGCATGGGCTCCATCATGGGCAGCTTCTTTGGTGCTGCTTTTATTGTGCTGTTGCCCATTTTCTTGACGCAGGCATTGCCAGCCGCGTTGGCTGTTTTTGGCTTGGAAATATCGACTGCCGAAATGTCCCACGTTGAGCTAATGGTGTTTGGCGGGCTGATTGTGTGGTTCTTGATCGTCGAGCCCCACGGGCTTGCCAAGCTGTGGTCTATCGGCAAACAAAAGCTTCGGCTATGGCCTTTCCCGCATTGATATTTTCGTGTTCCCTTGTGCTTCAACATTCATTTATTCATTAATTAATAGGAGAGACAAAATGAAGCTTCGCAAACTCGTACTCGCCAGCGCTTTGGTCGCTGCAGGTGCTTCCGCTTTGGTAGGTGGCAATGCTTTTGCCCAAGCCAAAGAGCAATACATCCCGGTGCTGTCGTACCGCACGGGTGCCTATGCACCCAATGGCATTCCGATTGCCAATGGCACCATCGACTACTACAAACTGGTCAATGCCCGTGGCGGCGTCAACGGCGTCAAAATCAGTTTTGAAGAATGCGAAACCGGCTACGACACCGCTAAGAGCGTGGAGTGCTATGAGCGCCTGAAGGGCAAAAACGGCGGCGCGTCCGTCATCCAACCTTGGTCTACCGGCGCCACGTTTGCCATCACTGAAAAAGCCCCCGCAGACAAAATTCCGCTGGTCACTTTGGGCTATGGCCGCTCTGAGAGCGCTGACGGCACCGTGTTCAAGTGGAACTTTCCCTTGGCAGGCAATTACTGGGTGGCAGGTGACGTAATCATTCAGGCCATTGGCAAAAAAGAAGGCGGCTTGGACAAGCTCAAGGGCAAGAAAATTGCGCTGGTGTACCACGACAGCCCGTTTGGCAAAGAAGCGCTGCCCATCATGCAAGAGCGCGCCAAAATGCACGGCTTTGAGCTGCAATTGCTGCCAGTCACCGCGCCTGGCGTTGAGCAAAAGGCTACCTGGCTGCAAGTGCGCCAGTCGCGCCCCGACTACACCATTTTGTGGGGCTTTGGTGTGATGAATTCCACCGCGCTGAAAGAAGCACAGGCTACCGGTTATCCACGCGAAAAGATGCTCGGCGTGTGGTGGTCGGGCGCGGAGCCTGATGTGCAAGACGTGGGCGAAGGCGCCAA
>JBEGPS010000181.1:0-3614 GCA_041181325.1 Pseudomonadota bacterium | reverse complement strand
AAATTAAACGGTTCGCTCATTCGGGAGGGTTTGGCAGATGAGTTTTTGATTTACCTTGCGCCCAAGCTGGTCGGACAAGGTGCGGGAATGGCCGATTTTGGGCCGCTGACCGATCTAACTTGCGCTTTGCAACTGGAATTCAAATCCACCGCCATGGTGGGCCAGGACCTGCGCATTCTGGCCCGCGTTACAGGTCGTGACCAATTTTAAATCCATAGTTTTTGAGCAACGACTGCTTCACACCCCAATCCCTGCGAAAATGAAGCCATGTTTACCGGAATCATTACCGGCGTGGGGCGCATCGTCGCTGTTCACGCCTTAGGCAGCTCTTCTACGCACGGCAAGCGCCTAACTATTTCATGCCCTGCGGATTACCTCGGTGACGTGGGCTTGGGCGATAGCATTGCGCTTAATGGCGCTTGCATGACCGTCACTAGCTTAGACACTGAAGCACGCCATTTCACTATCGACATCTCCGCGGAATCTTTAGACAAGACGGCTGGGCTAGACGCTGAAGGCACCGTCAATCTCGAAAAAGCCTTGCGTGCCAACGATCGCCTCGGTGGGCATATCGTGTCTGGCCATGTAGACGGCATTGGAAAGGTATCCCACTTTGCTCAGGTGGGCGAAAGCTGGGAGTTGCGGGTACTGGCACCGCAGACCTTGGGCAAGTATTTGGCTTACAAGGGATCTATCACAGTCAACGGCGTGAGCCTGACCGTAAACCGGGTGGCGGACACCAAACAAGGTTGCGAGATAAGCATCAACCTCATCCCACACACCGTGGAAAACACGGCGCTTGGCACATTAACTGCCAACTCTGCGGTGAACTTAGAAATTGACACCGTCGCGCGGTACGTCGAACGCATGCTTACTGCCCCGACAACAGACACCACCGCATAAAACTCTTTGAACGAATCCGAACGCACCATGACACAACTTATTCCTGTGCCCATTTCTCCTGTTGAAGACATCGTAGCTGACATGCGCGCAGGCCGTATTGTTATTTTGGTAGACGAAGAAGACCGTGAAAACGAGGGTGATTTGGTTTTAGCGGCTGATCACGTCACCGCCGAAGCAATCAATTTTATGGCCCGCTTTGGCCGTGGTTTGATCTGCTTAACCCTGACAAAAGAGCGCTGCGAACTTCTCCAGTTACCTCCCATGACCGCTCGCAATGGCGACAAAAAGGGCACTGCATTCACCGTATCTATTGAAGCGGCTGAGGGCGTGACCACTGGTATTTCGGCAGCAGACCGGGCTCGCACCATACAGGCCGCTGTTGCCAAAAACGCCGTGCCAGAAGACCTGGTACAGCCGGGCCATATCTTCCCACTGCAAGCGGTCGATGGCGGCGTCTTGATGCGAGCAGGCCATACTGAGGCGGGCTGCGACCTGTCTGCCATGGCTGGGTGCTCGCCTGCATCGGTGATTTGCGAGATCATGAAAGACGATGGCACCATGGCCCGCCTGCCCGACCTGCAATTGTTTGCAGCCGAGCATGGCCTCAAAATTGGCACCATTGCGGATTTGATTGCTTATCGCAGCCAGATGGAGTCGCTGATTCAACCCGTGGGCACGCGCTCTATTCACACGGCAGCAGGTGAATTTACAGCCCATGCATTTCGCGATACCACGGGCCAGGGCGTGCACTTGGCTTTAGTGAAGGGGGCTTGGGATCAAGACGATGTGGTGGATGCACGCGTGCACGAGCCGCTTTCGGTATTTGATGCATTGGAAGTAGGCCGTACCATGCATTCTTGGAGCCTGGAATCTGCATTAGCCCACATTGCCTCGGAAAAAAAAGGCGTGTTGGTGCTGCTGAACTGCGGCGAAAGCGGCGAACAACTGCTAGCGCAATTTGAAGGCACTGCACGCGCATCGCAAGCCCCCGAACGTGGGCGCATGGACTTGCGCACCTACGGTATCGGTGCCCAAATCTTGCGCCAATGTGGCGTGCACAAAATGCGCCTCATGGGCAGCCCTCGGCGCATGCCCAGCATGGCTGGCTATGGGCTTGAGATCACTGGATACATCAGCAAATAAACACAATACACACACAAGGGAAACACATGTTTGGTGCAGACAAAGGCCACGTCGCCTCTAACGACAGCCGTATGAACGGCAAAAAGCTCAAGATCGGGGTCGTGCAAGCACGTTTCAACGCTGATATCACCAACGCCCTAGCAACGGCCTGCAAGGCTGAATTGGTTGCACTCGGGGTTTCTGAAAAAGACATCGACCACATCACGGTACCCGGGGCACTGGAAGTGGCGGTCGCCCTGCAAGCCATGGCAGAAAAGGGCACTTACGATGCATTGGTGGCGCTGGGCTGCATCGTCCGTGGCGAGACGTATCACTTTGAATTGGTGGCTAACGAATCTGGCGCAGCGGTAACCCGCGTGTCACTAGACTACCAGCTGCCTATTGCC
The DNA here is from genome assembly GCA_041181325.1 of Pseudomonadota bacterium. Classification (GTDB taxonomy): domain Bacteria; phylum Pseudomonadota; class Gammaproteobacteria; order Burkholderiales; family Burkholderiaceae_C; genus Allorhodoferax. Next base: position 1,182 of record JBEGPS010000181.1, on the reverse strand, counting down.
AACGCCATTCTGACCACCGAAGACATGCCCCAGGCAGTGGCCCGTCAAACCGAAAAAGGCCGCGATGCAGCACGCGTTGCGATTGAAATGGCCAACTTACTAGAGTCCATGTAATGAGTGACTTCAACACCCCCAGCCAACCCCAACGCCCTCCCCGCCAAACTCGCACTGGCTTGACCAGCACGGGCGCGCGCAAAGCAGCCAGCAAATCCAACCGCAGCCGGGCGCGCGAATTTGCTCTGCAAGGCCTGTACCAAAGCTTGGTAGGCGGCAATGCGGTGAGCGACATTGACCCATTCACCCGTGATCTTGCGGGCTTCAGCAAAGCCGATGCCGTGCACTTTGACGCCTTGTTGCACGGTTGTGTAGCGCAAGCTGCAGAGCTGGACGCTCTGATTGGTCCGCTCTTGGACCGCCCGATGAGCGAGATCTCGCCTATTGAGCATGGTGTGATGTGGATTGGCGTGTACGAGATGAAACACTGCCTGGATGTGCCATGGCGTGTGGTGATTAACGAATGTATTGAGTTGGCCAAGGAATTTGGCGGCACCGACGGGCACAAATACGTCAACGCAGTACTAAATGGCGTTGCGCCCACATTGCGAGCGCTGGAAGTGCAGGCGGACCGCGCAAAACCCCAGCGCGCTTGATCCGCAAACCCACGGACAGCCACCAACACCATGCACATTGCCTCGCGCGCTGAAAAGATAGAACCGTTTTACGTCATGGAAGTGGCGAAGGCCGCGTCGGAACTGGGCCGCACCGTAGCGCACACCGACGCACCCATGGTGTTTCTCAATATCGGCGAGCCGGACTTCACCGCACCGCCCTTGGTGCAAGAAGCCGCCACCCGTGCAGTGCACCTGGGCCACACCCAGTACACGCAGGCCACCGGATTGGGGCCATTGCGCGAACGCATCAGCGACTGGTATGCCACTCGCTTTGGCGTGAACGTGCCTGCGCGACGCATTGTCATTACGGCAGGTGCCTCTGCAGCTTTGCATTTGGCCTGCCTGGCCTTGATTGAGGCGGGTGACGAAATTTTGATGCCCGACCCCAGCTACCCCTGCAACCGCCACTTTGTTAGCGCAGCCGAGGGGCGCGCGGTGCTGGTGCCCACCACGGCAGCAGAGCGCTTTCAGCTAAGTGCCGACAAAGTGCAAGCCGCTTGGGGCCCACGCA
>JBEGPS010000180.1:0-8426 GCA_041181325.1 Pseudomonadota bacterium | reverse complement strand
GCTAACTGCTCACCTAGCAGGCGCTGCAGGTGGGTGATGTCTTGGGTGGCTTGGGCGGTGCGCAGTTGCAGTCGGCCCTGCTGACCGCCGGTGTGATGGGCGTCTATATGCAGTGTGTTGGAGCGGCGTGCATCCAGATCCCACAGCAACTCTAGCGCCAGCACACCATGCTGGCGCACGCGCAGCCACACCAGCAATTGCGCCAACAAGCGGCGCGCACCAAACAGCAAAGCTGGGGCTGAATCGACGCTGGCAGACAGCTCCAACGGCGCATCAAACACCTCAGGCAGTGTGAGCCAGGGATAGACCTCAGTGCACTGGCCGTAGGCACGGTCTAGCGCGTCTAGCAGCTCTGCACCAAAGCGGCGTGCCACTCCACCGCGCGGCAAGGCGCGCAACTGGCCCCAGGTGCGCACACCCAAACGCGCCAACGTGGGCAGGTGCTGCTGGGCCGCCTGCAAGCTGTGCACGGGCAAGCTATCGGAGGGGCAGTCTGGCAGCTTGCTCCACAATCGCCCAAGTGCTATCAAAGACGTAGCGCCTTGCGCATACTGCATGCGCGCTAGCGGCGTATTTTGTATAAATATTTGCGCCAGCAGCGCATCACGTCCACCAAACAAGCGTTCGCTGCTTGACACTTCTAACACCAACGCGCTGTGCACTCTCGCTACCAAAGGCGTAAAGCGCAGCATCCACCAGGCCAAGGCGGTGTGGGGGTCCGCTAGCGCCACCGCATTCAGGGGCGCTGGTGCAGACGCGCTAGGCGCGGTGTGTAGTGCAAGCCAGTGCATACGGAGCGTGGCGGGTAGCTGCCAGCAGCATGGCCAGCCGTGGTGCGCGGGCCGCCAATTGCAGCGGCTGGTCTTGCGGCGGGCCACGGCGTTTGAGCAGGTGAACGTGCAAGGCATCGTCTGTGGCATCAATACCAACGCCGTTGGCTGGCCACAGCTCCAGGCGCAGCACAGCGGGCGATGCGTCGTTGCGGGCCTGCGCATCGCGCATGACAAACAGCAGCTTGTGGTGGCTGGCAGCTGCCATTTGCAGACGGCGCAACTGATCGGTGCGCACAGTGCCCGCAGGCAGCCACAGCAGCACCGCATCCACCGAGGCACAGCGCAGCGCCTGCTCGGTGGCCCACAGTCGGTCGGGCACGGCACGCGGGCCTGTGCCCATACTCACACTGATGAGACGCTGGCTGTGCAAGCCCTGCGCCGCCAGCGATGGGGCAAACGGCACATGGGGTGCCCCCACCAGCACCACCGGCCCCTGCCCGCACGCACTTAGTGCTGGCAGCAGCAAGCGCCATTCGCTATGCACGTGAGCAGGCTGCAGCAGCTCGGTCATAGCCCCCACCGGCCAGCCGCCGCCGGGCAACTGGGCGTCTAGTGCTGCGTTGCCGGTGGCTTGCACTTGGTGTGGTGCACCCGCTAAAGCGTGCGCATGCCAAACGTCTGCACGTAGCCCGGCGTGCACGTCAAACGGCTGATCCACCAAGGGCGGAGCGACTAAAGAAACAGGCTGCAACGCAGGCATAGCAAGGGTTTTAATTTTTAACTGTATTTTTAATCAGTATAAAGAAAATGCCTCTGCTATCAAAATCAAGAACACGCTTGCAAAGCAGGGTGGGGGCTGGCGCGGCCTTGGTCATAATTGGTTTACGTCCTAAAGCACCACGCCCTTGAAAACCGCCCACCGCACCACGCTCCCAAGGGCCCTGCTCACGCCGCGAGTGCGCCAGGACGCATTTGGGTTGTCTGTTTTGCTAGGCTTGTGCCTGCTGGGTACCCCCAATGCTTGGGCCGTGCTGGGTGGCGCGGTAACGCCAGCTGCAGCCAGCACAACAACAACCCCGGCCGCCGTGCAACTGCGCAGCGCCGGTGCCAGTACCAATGCCAGTGCCCTGTACACCGTGCACACAACGGTGCTAGACACCGGCACCACGGTGCAGGAATACGCTACACCGGACGGTGTGGTGTTTGCTGTGGCATGGCAAGGGCCGGTGCTGCCACGGCTAGATACCTTGCTAGGCAGTTACTTTGCCGTATTCAACACTGGGGTGAATGCCACCCGCAGCCAGCGCAGCGTGGGCACGCCCCTGGCGTTGAATGACGCGCAATTGGTGGTGCGCTCCAGCGGGCGTATGGGTCGTTTTTCGGGCCATGCATATGCACCGTCGCTGGTGCCCGGTGGAATCACTATTAGCGATGTTTTTCCCTAATTTCCTCCTTCACTGCCTCCTTGGCTCCACGCGCTACCGGGCGCTGGGCATTGTGGCGCGCCTAGCCGTATGCGGGCCCTTGCTGCTAGCCGGGTGCGGTGGGGGTGGGGGCGGCAGCAGCACCAACAGCGCCGTGGTGGGAGCCAGCATTCCTGGCGACAACGTGATCCCCCTCACAGTAGACAACGGCCCCACAGGAGCCGGCCCCCAGGCCAACCGTCTCTACACCAGTGTCACCCTGTGCCAGCCCGGCACCAGCGTCAGCACCAGCAACTGCCAAATCATCGACCATGTGTTGGTAGATACCGGCTCCACTGGCCTGCGGCTGATCGCCTCGCAGGTGCCATCAGCACTCAATTTACAAGCCACCACCAGCCCGGCCACTGTGGCATGTCAGCAGTTTCTAGACAACTCTTTTGCCTGGGGGCCGGTGGTCAGTGCCGATGTCAAGCTAGGCGGCAAAACCATCTCCAATCTGCCCATACAAATAATGGGGGATGCTGCACACCAAGCATCCTCTTCTACCTGTGCCATCGGCACTGCCATTACTTCGATTGCTGGCCTGGGAGCCACCGGCATTCTGGGCGTAGGCACCAGCAAAGAAGACTGCGGAGCGGGCTGCACCAGCAACCTGAACAACGGCTACTACTACACCTGCACAGGTGCCAGTTGCACAGGCAAGCGAATGTCCCGGGTCAACCAGCTACAAAACCCTGTCTACGCACTAGGCGCAGACAACAACGGCGTAAAGGTAGTTCTACCTGGTTTGCCTACTGGCACAAACAGCGCATCCAGTATGACCGGCTCGATGGTGTTTGGCATTGGCACACAGGCCAACAACGCCACTACCGGCGCCAGTGCCATGCTACTCACCAACAACCCATCCTATGGCTATGTGGTCAACACGGCTGTTTCAAGCGCGCCCTACAGCGCTACCATGGCCAATAGCTTTTTAGACACCGGCTCCAACGGGTTGTACTTCGGAACACTTCCCAGCTTGCCTATACCCGTGTGCTCAACAGCTCCTGATTTTTACTGCCCTCTCAGCACCACCTTTTTTTCAGCCGCATTGAGCGGCAGCACAGGTAGCGCCCTTGCCATCAGCTTTGCAGTGGACCCTGCAATAGGCGGCGCTAGCGCATTGTTTAGCTCTAGCGACCCAGTGCTGCCCACCCTGGCAGGCCCATCTGGCGATGCCAGCCAATTCATCTGGGGGCTGCCCTTCTTTTACGGACGCACAGTATTTATTGGATTTGAAGGGCGCAACGGTATGTTCAATGGCACCTCCGTTACTGGTCCGTATTACGCGTTTTAGATAACGCCCTGGTGCAGCTAGTACTGCGCATAGCCCTCTTTCTACGTGGCAAATTGGTGCAATTGCTGAGAAATCTCAGACAATAAAGAAAATAACACCGCCACTAGGAGACAACCATGGCAAATAGCAAGCTCATACTTGACTACGTCTACGAGCACGAAACCAACCTGCGCGACACCGTTTACCTGTCCCAACCCATTGGCGACGGTCAAACCGTGGACACCACCTGGGGCCAGGCCCTGGACCAAGCACGGCGCATGGCCGCGCACCTTAAAGCCCAGAATCTGGAGCCCGGCGCGCGGGTGGCCATTCTGTCCAAAAACTGTGCCCACTTCATCATGGCCGAGCTGGCCGTCTGGATGGCGGGCTGCACCACCGTAGCCATATTCCCCACCGAAACTGCCGACACTGTGGGCTACGTGCTGGGCCACAGCGGTGCCAGCCTGTTGTTTGTGGGCAAGCTCGACACCTGGGAACAACAGCGTGCCGGTGTGCCCGCAGGATTGCCATGCATTGCTTTTCCTTTGGCACCCAAGAACGACTTTGACACCTGGGACAAGGTCATTGCCCGCACCCAGCCGCTGGCTGGCAAAGTGCACCGCGCTGGCACCGATATTGGCATCTTGATGTACACATCAGGCTCCACCGGCCAGCCCAAAGGCGTAATGCACAACTTTGAGCGCATGACCGCCGCCAGCATTGGCATCGTGAATGCGATGAAAGAAAATGCCCGTTCTGACATCGATATTCGCATGCTGTCTTACTTGCCTTTGGCGCATATTTTTGAGCGTGCCTGGGTTGAATGTGCATCCTTGGTAAACGGCCGCACCCACCTTTACTTTGCGGAAGCGCTAGACACCTTTTTGGCCGACCTGAACCGTGCGCGCCCTAATGTGTTTATCTCCGTGCCACGTTTGTGGCTGAAGTTTCAGCACGGTGTGTTTAGCAAGATGCCACCACAAAAGCTCAACCGTTTGTTGGGCATTCCATTCATTGGCAAGCTGATAGCGCGCAAGGTGCTTAAAGGGCTGGGGCTGGACCAGGTGCTGATGGCTGGAAGCGGCTCGGCCCCGATCCCCGTAGAACTGGTAACTTGGTACCGCAAGCTGGGGCTGAACTTGTTGGAGGGCTACGGCATGACCGAAGACTTTGCCTACTCCACCAGCTCAACCAATGCCAAAAATTCCCCTGGCTGCGTAGGTGTGCCCAATGTGGACGTGACAATGCGCCTGAGCGATGAAGGTGAAATTTTGATCAAGTCGCCCGGCCAGCTGGTGGGCTACTACAAACAACCCGACCTGGACGCGGAAGTATTTACCGAAGACGGTTTTTTCCGCACAGGCGACAAAGGCGAAGTCAACGCACAAGGTCTTTTGAAACTGACTGGCCGTGTGAAAGAGATGTTCAAAACCGCCAAAGGCAAGTACGTTGCACCAGCACCTATTGAGAACAAATTGAATGCACACCCATTGATCGAGATGAGTATGGTCTCTGGCGTGGGGCAGTCCTCGGCCTACGCCATAGTGGTGCTGAGCGAAGAAGTTCGCCCTAAACAGCAAGACCCAGCTTTCCGCGCTGATGCACAAGCGCAACTGGCAGCACTGCTCAAACACGTCAACAGCGAGCTGGCCGACTACGAAAGACTGCAAATGCTGGTGGTGGCACCAGCACCGTGGACGATTGAAAACGGCTATCTCACGCCCACCATGAAAATCAAGCGCAACCGCATTGAAACGGGTGTGCAAGACCATGTAGACGCGTGGTACGCCAGCAAAGGCCCGGTGCACTGGGCCTGATGCGCCCACGCAGTTAATTAATCAACCTGTGCGCCGGTGGCCTTGACCACCGCCTGGTATTTGATGCGCTCCTGTTGCATGAGCGCGCCAAACTCCTCGGGGCTTGAGGCCACCGGCTCGGCCAGCAACGTGGCAAACCGTGTCTTGGTCTCAGGCGCGTTCAGGGCTGCCACAAACGCCTGATTCAAACGCGCCACCACGTCTTTGGGCGTGGCAGCCGGTGCCACCAAACCCCACCAGGTGTCAATCGAAAACCCTTTGAGGGTGTCCGCCATAGGTGGTGTGTCGGGCAGCGCCGCGGAACGACCCAGCGTGGTGACTGCAATGGCTTTCAGGCGTCCTGAGCGGATATTGGGCGCAGCGGTGGCCAGGTTGTCAAAATTAAAGTCCACTTGGCTGCTGAGCAAAGCCAGCTGCGCCGGGTTGCCCCCGTTGTAGGGAATGTGCACCGCAAAGATGCCCGCCTCTTTTTTAAACATTTCACCCGCCAAGTGCCCGGCACTGCCGTTGCCGCCGCTGCCGTAGTTGAGCTTGCCGGGGTTGGCTTTGCCGTAGGCGATCAAATCCGCCAAGGTGTTGATTTTGAGGCGCTGCGCCACCTCGGCATTCATCACCAGCACATTGGGCACGCGCACCATCTGGGTGATGGGCGCAAAGTCAGTGGCGGCGTTGTAAGGCATCTTGGCGTACAGCCAGGGGTTGACCGCGTGGGTGGCGGTAGCGGCAATGCCGATCGTCAAACCATCCGGCGCGGCCTTGGCCACCGCATCCGCACCTATATTGCCACCCGCACCGGGCCGGTTGTCAATGATCACCGCCCCCAAACTGTCTTTGACCCGCTCGGCCAACGCGCGGGCGGTCACATCAATTGGGCCCCCAGCCGCATAGGGCACGACCAAGCGAATGGGCTTGGTTAACAAGCTTTGGGTGCCTTGGGCTTGGAGGGAAGGGCTGGCCGCACAGACCAGTGCAGCAGCGACGGCAAAAATAGTGGTGCGATATGTCATGAACCCATTTTGCACCGGTAGCCCCACGCTATCGTCCCCATTGAACTTAAGGCTTAGCACTCGATCGCAGAGAGTGCTAATATTCAAATATGGACACAAGGAGTTCTGTATGACTGCAATCGTTGCCACCCCAAGCGCCGCTCTGGCTAGCGCTAATCCATGGTCATTGGTGCCACCGCTGGGCAATCTGGATGCCTATATTTCTGCGGCTAACCGCATGCCCATGCTCACGCTGGAAGAAGAGCAAGATTACGCCCGCAAGTTCAAGAACGACAACGACTTGGAGGCGGCAGGTAAGTTAGTGCTTTCTCACTTGCGTTTGGTTGTTTCTGTTGCACGCCAATATTTGGGCTACGGCCTGCCCCATGGCGACCTGATTCAAGAAGGCAATGTAGGCTTGATGAAAGCCGTTAAGCGCTTTGACCCCGACCAAGGCGTGCGCTTGGTGAGCTACGCGCTGCACTGGATCAAGGCCGAGATTCACGAATACATCCTGAAAAACACGCGCATGGTCAAACTTGCCACCACCAAAGCGCAACGCAAGCTGTTCTTTAACTTGCGCTCCATGAAGCAACGCTTCAAGAGCGAAGACGCCGCCGCCGACTTGGGGACCCACCGTGACACGTTAAGCCCCGAGCAAGTGGCCACCATGGCGCGCGAGCTCAACGTCAAGCCCGAAGAAGTGATTGAGATGGAAACCCGCTTGTCGGGAGGCGATGTGCTGCTAGACCCATCGCCATCGGACGACGGTGACGAGGCCTTTGGCCCGATTGCCTACCTGACCGACACCAGCCACGAGCCCATTGCGATGCTGGAGGCACACCAGCGCGACGTGCTGGCCACCGATGGCATTGCCACCGCGCTGGACAGCCTGGACGAACGCAGCCGCCGCATTGTGGAAGAGCGCTGGCTCAAGGTGAACGATGACAACTCCGGCGGCATGACGCTGCATGAGTTGGCAGCCGTTTACGGTGTGAGCGCCGAGCGCATTCGCCAGATTGAAGTGGCGGCCATGAAGAAAATGAAAACGACGCTGGCCGCTTACGCATAAGTAGCTTTTTTTACATCGCCCGGTAAAAAATGTAGTCAGCGGTGTACTGCACCACTTGTTTGGCACCTTCGTTGGCCTGCGCGCAGGCTGCTTTGGGGGCTACGCCGCCCACAGTTGCCACGCGCTGGATGTAGCTCACGCCTTGCATGGCACCCATGCCCATAGCGGGGTTGGCCTTGACCAACTGCAACGGGATGTTGCCTTCGCCATTAGGAGCGACAGCCACTTGCGCGCCGGTTACCTTGGATGCGTCGGTGCTCTCCCAGGTTGCTGGGGGGCCAAAGTAGCGGCCCACCACTTTGCCGCTGCGGTCTTTCAGGCCTGCATCGGGGCCGAGAAACACCCATTCAAACTGGCCTGCCATGTCTTTTTTGGCACGGCATTGGTAGGTAATGTCGCCTGCGGCAGCGGTTTCCATCATCAGCGCATTGCCAGCGGGCACTTTAACGGCAGCGGGCAAATTGTCTTGGCTGAAGGGCGCACGCATGGGTTGGTTGGCGCAGGCAGTCAGGCAAGCGACGAACAGCAAAGAGAGTGCAGTGGTGGTTTTCATAGTGATTTACTTTGATGGGGGTTTGGAGTGCATTGGGGAAGGCGGCAAGGACGATAAAGTGGCCAGGTAGGCCACCACGTCGTCTCGGTCTTGGGCGGTGTCCAAGCGGTAATTCATGTTTTGGCCGGGCACCACGGCTTCAGGGTTGGTGAGCCACGCCCTGAGCTTGGGCGCATCCCACACATGGGTGGCAGCCGCCATGGCTTGCGAATAAGAATAGCCATCGGCTTTGCCCGCCACGCGCCCCACCACGCCGCGCAGGGCGGGCCCCACGCGGTTGGCATCTACGCTGTGGCACGCCACGCAGCGGCTCTCGAACAATACTTGCCCGCGGGCCACCGGCTGTGCCATGGCTCTGCTGTGCAGGCCGCACCACAGGCCGACAAGCACGGCCAAAGGCCACGGATTGCGCAAGCGAGTGGCCATGTGCCTTACGCGCCGAAGGACAAAGCACCAGCGGGCAAAGGACGGTCCAGCGCATTGATC
>JBEGPS010000179.1:0-8361 GCA_041181325.1 Pseudomonadota bacterium | reverse complement strand
GATGCCCGACTGTATGTATCGCCCTTGATCGACTCGATAGGCAATCAAACAGGTTGGGTGACATCGATGACCGATATTACCGAGCCCAACCGGGTGCGTGAGCAGCTCTCGGCATCCCATCAGCGGTTTACCACCGTGTTGGAAGCGGTAGACGCTTCCATTTCTGTAGCACCGCTAGGTAGCGACGAGATGTTGTTTGCCAACCGGCTGTACCGCCAATGGTTTGGCACGCAGGCCAACGGGCACTTGCAGTTGGTCGCGCAAGCTGGCATTCCGCCGAGCCCCACCAACGACGAAATCCACGACAGCGTGGACTCGTTTGCCGGCCTGCCCACCACAGCGCTGCCGGACACAGAGGCCGAAAGTGCCGAGATTTTTATTGTCGAACTTGCTAAGTGGCTTGAGGTTCGTACCCGCTACCTGAGCTGGGTAGACGGCCGCTTGGCGCAAATGGTGATTGCCACCGACATTACCCAGCGCCGTTTGGCTGAAGAACAGTCTGCCACCCAGGCAGAGCGCGCGCAAACCGCAAGCCGCTTGATTACTATGGGTGAAATGGCATCAAGCGTGGCCCACGAGTTGAATCAGCCCCTTACTGCCATTAACAACTATTGCAACGGCATGGTGTCGCGCATTAAGGACAAGCAAATCTCCGAAGAAGACTTGCTGGGCGCATTGGAAAAGACGGCCCGCCAGGCCCAACGGGCGGGGCAAATCATTCAGCGGATTCGTGCCTTTGTAAAGCGCAGTGAACCCAACCGTACGCCTTCTGAAGTAGACCTCATGGTGGCGGAAGCCGTAGAGCTGGCTGAAATAGAGTTGCGCCGGTTCAACGTACGCCTAAACCATTACGTCGCCGCGCGCCTGCCTTTATTATTGGTAGACCCGATTTTGATTGAACAAGTGCTGGTCAATTTGCTGCGAAACGCAGCCGAATCAATTGACATGGCACAGCGCCCCACATCGGGGAGGCTGGTCGAGCTGCATGTGCTACCCAAGCAGATTGAAGGCAAGCAAGTCATTGAATTCGCCGTGCAAGACACAGGCAAAGGGATTGCGCCCGAGGTCATGGCGCGCTTATACGAAGCGTTCTACTCCACCAAAGCCGATGGCATGGGCATTGGGCTGAGCTTGTGCCGCTCTATCGTGGAATCGCACCTAGGAAGGATGACGGCACAGAACATCTACAATGGGGAGGAGGTTTCAGGGTGCCGGTTCTCCTTCTGGATACCCTTAACCGACGTTGGTACTGCTGCCACTCGCAGCCTCACCAAGAGCAATTAAAACTGGACAATGCAATGAGTTTGATTCCCAAAAAAGGCACCGTTTACGTTGTGGACGACGACGAGGCCGTGCGCGACTCCTTGCAATGGCTTCTCGAAGGCAAAGGCTACAGAGTGCGATGCTTCGACTCTGCCGAATCGTTCCTGAGCCGTTACGACACACGCGAAGTTGCCTGCCTGATTGTGGACATTCGAATGGGTGGCATGACCGGCCTAGAACTCCAAAACCGTTTGATAGACGCTCGCTCGCCTTTGCCCATTGTGTTTATTACTGGACATGGCGATGTGCCAATGGCAGTGGACACCATGAAAAAGGGGGCCATGGACTTCATCCAGAAGCCATTTAACGAAGAGCTGTTGGTGGGTCTGGTGGAAAGAATGCTGGAACACGCAAAAGAAACTTTTGCCGACTACCAGCTGTCTGTAAGCCGCGACGCGTTATTGTCGAAACTGACATTGCGCGAGTCGCAGGTACTGGAGCGCATCGTCGCAGGTCGTTTGAACAAACAAATTGCGGACGATCTGGGCATCAGCATCAAAACCGTAGAGGCCCACCGCGCCAACATTATGGAAAAACTCAGTGCAAACACCGTGGCTGATTTGCTCAAGATTGCACTGGGGCAAACTGCGGCCAAAAGCTAAGCGCTACAAAATATATAGCTGCCTACGCCCGTTCCCATTAGGGCTACGGGCTTTTTTACTTCTTAACGACAATGACTACTACACCTACTGCACAGCTCATCGATGGCAACGCGTTGGCCGCTCAACTCCGTGGCGATGTCGCCACTCGCGCCGCTGCGCTCAAAGCGCGCGGCCTCACCGCAGGCCTGGCCGTGGTGTTGGTGGGCGAGAACCCCGCCTCCCAAGTCTACGTTCGCAACAAGGTTAAGGCCTGCCATGATGCAGGCTTGCACTCAGTACTAGAACGCTACCCCGCTGAAATGACCGAGTCCGAGCTGTTGGCACGCATCGACATACTGAACCACGACGACAGTATTCACGGCATTTTGGTGCAACTACCCTTGCCCTCGCATATCGATGCAAACAAGGTCATTGAAGCTATTTCCCCGGCCAAAGACGTGGACGGGTTTCATGTAGCCAGCGCGGGGGCCCTGATGGTCGGCCAGCCAGGGTTTTGGCCCTGCACACCTTACGGCTGCATGAAAATGCTGGAATCCATTGGCTACAACCTGCGCGGCAAACACGCAGTGGTCATTGGCCGCAGCAATATTGTGGGAAAACCCATGGCGCTGATGCTGTTGCAACAAAACGCCACAGTCACGGTATGCCACAGTGCCACTGCTGATCTGAAAGCCATGACATTGCAAGCCGATGTCATCGTAGCCGCCGTAGGCAAACGCAATGTGCTGACGGCTGATATGGTCAAGCCAGGCGCTGTGGTGATTGATGTGGGCATGAACCGCAACGATGAGGGCAAGCTCTGCGGTGACGTGGACTTTGCGGGCGTGAGCCGGGTGGCGGGGTACATCACCCCTGTACCTGGTGGCGTGGGCCCCATGACCATCACGATGTTGCTGGTCAATACGATGGAAGCCGCCGAGCGCGAGGCCAATGCCAAAGGCTTGGCGTAAATTGCCTCAGTCTCTTGCATACCGGCATTTACACCCCAGCTCTAGCTTCTGCTGTTCGTATATAAATATTGACTTCTCATGAACCCCTTATTGCAATTTGACGCGCTCCCCCTGTTTGACCAAATTCAACCTGAGCACGTAGCGCCAGCGGTAGAACAACTTCTTACCAAAGCCAACGCCGCACTGGAAACGGTAACTGCCCCGACGTTCGCTGCAGAATGGAATGCAATTGCGCGCACTTTAGATGTCGCCACAGAACAATTAGGCATGGCATGGGGCGCTATTAGTCACCTCAACAGTGTGGCAGACACCCCTGAACTGCGGGTGGCATACAACGCCGCCTTGCCGGCAGTCACAGAATTTTGGACCCGCTTGGGAGCCGACGAGCGCCTGTATGCCAAATACAAAGCCATAGACACCGCGCAACTCAATTCAGAGCAAAAGCAAGCCCATAAAAATGCCATGCGCAACTTTGTGCTGGGCGGTGCAGAGCTCACCGGGCAGGCGCGCATCCGGTTTGCAGAAATTCAGGAAAAACAGGCTGAGTTAAGCCAAAAATTCAGCGAAAACACGCTCGACGCTACTGATGCGTTTTGCTACTTTGCTGCGTCAGAAGAACTGGATGGCGTGCCAACCGACGTGCAGCAAACCGCCTTGCTTGCCGCTCAAGCCGAGGGCAAAGCAGGCTACAAGCTCACTCTGAAAATGCCGTGCTACTTGCCGGTAATGCAATTCGCAAACAGCAGTGCCCTTCGTGAAAAACTCTACCGGGCTTACGTAACTCGCGCATCCGACCAGGTCGAAGGCGACAGCCAGAAGTTCAACAACACCGAAAACATCAACTCCATACTGGCATTGCGCCTTGAGGAAGCCCAGCTTTTGGGCTACCCCAATTTTGGCACCGTGTCGGTGGTTTCCAAAATGGCAGACTCGCCAGAGTCCGTTGTTACTTTTTTACGCGACTTGGCGTACAAGGCGCGCCCCTTCGCAGAAAAAGACTTGGCAGATTTACGTGCATTCGCAAAAGAACAATTGCACATGACAGACCCGCAGGCATGGGACTGGCCATTTGTGAGCGAAAAGCTCAAAGAAGCACGCTACGCTTTCAGCGAACAAGAAGTAAAACCGTATTTCACCTCGCCCAAAGTGTTGGCAGGTTTATTTAAGATTGTGGAAACACTATTTGATGTTTCCATTTCTAAAGACAGCGCCCCGGTTTGGAATGCGGGAGTAGAGTTTTATCGTATTGAACGCCAAACGCCGGCCGGCATGCAATTAGTAGGGCAGTTTTATCTAGACCCGGCAGCGCGCAACGGCAAACGTGGCGGCGCGTGGATGGACGATGTGCGCACGCGGTGGCTACGCCCAGATACAGGCAAACTGCAAACACCTGTGGCCCACTTGGTATGCAATTTTGCTGAAGGTGTGGATGGCAAACCTGCTTTGTTGACCCATGATGATGTCACCACCCTGTTTCACGAGTTTGGGCATGGCCTGCACCACATGCTCACCCAAGTAAACGAGCACGACGTATCGGGCATCAGTGGCGTGGAATGGGACGCTGTGGAACTGCCCAGCCAGTTCATGGAAAACTTCTGTTGGGAATGGAGCGTGCTGCAGCACATGACGGCTCATGTGAACACCGGTGCGCCGCTGCCACGTGCACTATTCGAAAAAATGCTGGCAGCCAAAAATTTTCAAAGTGGTATGCAAACCTTGCGGCAAATCGAGTTCTCGTTGTTTGACATGCTGCTGCACACCCAGCACAACCCCGCAGATGACTTTATGCCGTTATTGCAAACCGTCCGTGCAGAAGTGTCTATTCTTCAGCCGCCAGCGTGGAGCCGCACAGCGCACACCTTCAGCCATATTTTTGCTGGAGGTTATGCCGCTGGCTATTACAGCTACAAATGGGCTGAAGTACTGAGTGCAGATGCGTATGCAGCATTTGAAGAAACTGCAGCCGCCGACGGTGCACCCAGTGTGGTCACAGGACGAAAATACCGAGAAACCATCTTGGAAGCGGGCGGTAGTCGCCCTGCCATGGAGTCGTTCAAGGCCTTTCGAGGCCGTGAACCATCGCTAGACGCCTTGCTGCGCCACCAGGGAATGGCAGCGTAAACTTTGCACAGTTTTTGGAGTTTTTCATGACTTGTCTTAACCGCCAACGCAGTATTGCCTTTGTAGTTGCCGGCGTAGCGCTCGTCGGCGCGCTAACAGCGGCCAAAGCGCAGACCATCTACCGCATCGTCGGGGCTGATGGCAAAGTTACTTTTTCTGACAAACCCCCGGCATCCGCCGAGCAAGGGAAAGTTGCAAGTACTGGTGTAGGGGCTGCAGCAGCAGGAGCTGCAGCGGGCAATCTGCCGTTTGAATTGCGCCAGGTGGTTGCCAAATACCCGGTAACTCTCTACACGGGGCAGGAATGCTCGCCTTGCGGGTCGGGTCGTGCATTCCTAACGAGCAGAGGCGTTCCATTCAGCGAAAGAAGCGTTTCAACCGGTGAAGACGTGGCTGCTTTACAGCGGCTGACGGGTGACGCTTCTTTGCCAGTCATATCCATTGGAGGTCAGCGGGTAAAGGGATTTTCCGATACGGAGTGGACTCAATACCTCGATCTGGCGGGCTATCCAAAGTCATCAGCTTTGCCAGCCAATTACAAGAATCCGCTGCCAACTCCGTTGATAACCGTACAAAAACCGACTGAAGCCAAGCCTGACCCCAAGCCCACTCAAATACAAGCGCCGGAGCCTGTAGCACCTGCAGGTCCAAGTCCGTCGAATCCCGCCGGCATTTCGTTTTAGTTAGGCACAACAAACTCCATTGTTTTAACCCCGGTAGAGGTTCCTAACAAGCACACCTGGGCACGCTGGTAGGCGAAAATGCCGACGGTTACCACCCCTGGCCATTGACTCACTTCGGCCTCCATGGCTACCGGGTCGGCAATGCTCAGGCCCAATACGTCCAAAATGTATTGTCCATTGTCTGTAACCAGGGGCTTGCCGTCTTTCATACGGATGCTCGCGCTACCACCCTTGGCGGCAAATTGCGCAATGACACGTTGCGTTGCCATCGGAATTACCTCAACCGGTAGCGGAAATTTGCCCAGCGTTTGCACTAGCTTGGATTCGTCGGCAATACACACAAACTGTGCACTTTGCGCCGCCACAATTTTTTCGCGCGTTAGTGCCGCACCGCCGCCCTTTACCATATTGCCCTGGCCATCAATCTCATCCGCACCGTCGATATAAACAGATAAACGTTCTACTTCGTTGGAGTCAAACACGGGTATGCCAAGCGCCAGTAAACGCTCTGTGCTGGCTACTGAGCTGGACACTGCGCCCTTGATTTGGTCTTTCATAGATGCCAACGCGTCAATAAACTTGTTGACGGTAGAGCCAGTCCCTACGCCCACGAGCTCCCCAGGCACCACGTAGCGTAGCGCCGCTTGGCCCACCAGGGTTTTAAGTTCGTCTTGGGTCAATGGGGCTGAGGTAGGTGAAGAAGTCATCTGGGACAATCAATGAAGTGAAAAAATACTCCAGGAATTATCTAATGTCTCTCCTACCCTACGACTTGGCCCGACACATTTTATTCAGCCTTGACCCCGAAGTCGCGCATGACATCACCATGGCGGGTTTAGCCGCAACGCAAAACAACCCACTCAAACTTGCTTACTGCGCAGCTCGCGTAGACGATCCCGTAACAGTGGCAGGGCTGGTTTTCCCCAACCGAGTCGGTATGGCCGCCGGTTTGGATAAAAATGCACGCTGCATTGACGGCTTGGGCGCAATGGGTTTTGGTTTTGTTGAAGTGGGCACCGTAACCCCCAAAGCGCAAACTGGCAACCCCAAACCGCGCATGTTCAGGTTGCCCCAAGCAAGTGCGCTGATCAATCGCCTGGGCTTCAATAACGAGGGCCTAGATGCATTTGTAGACAACGTTAAACGCTCGTCACTGCGCAGAGATAAAAACGCCCCTATCCTCCTGGGGCTAAACATTGGGAAAAATGCAGCCACACCAATTGAAGACGCGACCAGTGATTACCTGACCTGTTTAAATGGCGTGTACCCCCATGCGGACTACATCACAGTCAACATTTCCAGCCCCAATACTAAAAACTTGCGCGCATTACAAAGCGACGATGCGTTGGATTCGTTGTTGAATGCAATCGCCGAGCGTCGTGAAATATTGGCCAGGGACTATGGTAAGCGCATACCCATTTTTGTAAAAATTGCGCCAGACTTAGATGCGGCCCAAATTGCCGTGATCGCAAATACCTTGAAGCGCTATGGGACGGATGTCAGTGGTAAAGCCAATAACGACTGGGGCGTGGTAGCTACCAATACAACACTAAGCCGTGATGCAGTCCAAGGTTTACCCCATTCGAACGAAGCTGGCGGACTGTCTGGTGCTCCCGTACTGGCCATGAGTAATGCTGTAATACAGCAACTGCGCCACGAATTGGGGCGATCCTTCCCCATCATTGGCGTTGGTGGAATCATGTGCGCTGATGATGCGGTAAGCAAAATTCAGGCTGGGGCAGATGTGGTGCAAATTTACACCGGCTTAATTTACCGCGGGCCGAGTTTGGTCAAGGAGTGCGCATTGGCTCTACAGCGCGCAGCGCGCGCCAGCGCTCACACCAATCCATGAAGTCAGCGCAAGGCATGGGTTTACCCATGAAATACCCTTGGGCCTCGTCACATTGCAAATCAGCCAAAAGCTGGTACGTGGCGGCATTTTCTACGCCCTCTGCAACCACTGTAAGGCCCAAATTGTGGGCAAGGTCGATAGTAGAGCGAACGATTTTTGCGTCGCTCTCGTCGTTCTCCATACCCATCACAAATGACTTATCGATTTTGAGTTCGTTGACGGGCAAACTCTTCAAATAGGCTAGCGAAGAATAGCCGGTACCAAAGTCGTCAATTGACAACTTGAATCCATTCACTGATAGTTGGTCTAAAGTTGCCTCGGCACGCTGAGGGTCGTCCATGATCGCGCTTTCGGTAATTTCTAAGCAAAACCCAGAGCGAGGCACACCATATTTCGCAAGAATTGCGTCGATTTTGGCTGGAAAATCTACATCCATCAAATCTCTTGTCGACAAGTTGACGGCTATCCGCAGCGCACCCTGGGATGTTTGCAAACTGTGCCATTGGCCTGCTGCGGCCTCCAACACCCATAGCGTAAGGTGCCGAATAAAGCCAGTTTGCTCAGCAAAAGGAATAAATTGCATGGGCTGCACCATTCCGCGTACAGGATGTTCCCAGCGCACCAATGCCTCGGCAGCACAGACGATATGCGTGCCTAAATGAATTTTGGGCTGTAAGTAAAGCCTGAGTTGCCCCTCATCGATGGCTTGGCGCAATTCAGAGAGCAATGTTAGGTTCTGCGCACTTCCGAAATCAAGCTTTTCTTCGTACACCAGAATTCCCAAATTCTTACGTTTTGCAGCGTACATCGCCACCTCAGCATGGCCAAGC
>JBEGPS010000178.1:0-3853 GCA_041181325.1 Pseudomonadota bacterium | reverse complement strand
AATATTTCCACCTGCCGCAATAGTTCCGAACGTCCTGCCAGTTCTGGGGGCTGATTGCCGGCTCCTGGGGAAAACGGATTGGTTAGTGGATTCATATCTATTGAAGTTACTTTAGTTTATTGATGTTACTAAATTTAATAATAACTTGCAGTAACTTTTCTATACATCTGAAATGCAGTTGTCCACCGGAACCATCCACCACGGCCGTCGGAATACTGGGCTTAAGGCAAAGCACGAAGTCAGCAAAGAGAACGGTGGCCTTGTCGCGCTTGGCCGTTTTGCCGTTTTGCCGCGCACCACAACGCGCCCGGCGCGCAGGGGGTACTGCGCGTAAATTTGGTCAAGCATGTGCCATCCGGCCTGAACAATGGCTGGTCGGATGAATTTGTCGCTGATATCGCTCTCAGATTGATTTTTTTTGTGCACGACGGCCCCTGAAATACCAGCCAGAGTGTGCCAGACTGCAAGCACAAATACCGCAAAAAACCAAGCGCACAGGAACACATTTTTACGGCAAACTAGCGGCCTATTACTCTTCCTTACACGATGCTCCACTGGCTCCGATTACTGCGGGTTCTCTTTACTACGGTGGCCGTGTGTGGAGGGGGTACCGTGCAAGCGTTTGAGGCACCCCAAGCGCCGCAAGTGGTACGTTTAGGGGTACTGGCATTTCAAAGCAAGGCCGATACTGATGCGCAGTGGGGCCCCACTGCGCAGGCCCTAACCCAGCGCTTGCCTGGCTACCGGTTTGAAGTCTTGGCGTTGAATTACGAAGAACTCAATATTGCCGTCAAAGGGAAGCGGGTCGATTTTGTGCTGACCAACCCCGAGCACTACGTGGTGCTGCGCAACGTGTTTTTCCTGCGCCCCATGGTGACTATCAATGCCGCCGTGGAGGGACGGGTGTTCAACCAGTTTGGCAGCGTCATTTTTACCCGCCAAGACCTGCCAACGATTCAGACGCTGCAAGACGTAAAAAACAAAAGTGTCGCCGCGGTGGGTTTGTACTCGCTGGGTGGGTTTCTCATAGCTGCTGACACGCTGATGCAAGCGCATGTGAACGTGAACGTGAACGTGAAATCGTCCGATGTGCGGGAATTAAAGTTTGTCGGACTGCCACATTCCACCGTGGTGGAGCGCGTGATGGCTGGAGACGCAGACGTAGGCATCGTGCGCACCGGCATCCTGGAACAAATGGCGCGCCAAGGCAAGCTCAAACTGACCAGCGTGCGGGTGCTAAACGCCCAACCCAGCGCAGATTTTCCTCAAGCGCTGTCCACCGAGCTGTACCCCGAATGGCCGTGGGCGGCCTTGCCGCAAACACCTGACACACTGGTGAAATCGGTCGCATTGGCGCTGCTCAATGTGCGCCCGGAATCTGCAGAGGCCCAAGCCGGCAAATACCACAGCTTTTCCCCGCCTGCCAACTACGCTCCCGTTGAAACGCTCATGCGCCGCCTTAAGGTGTACCCCGGCGTTGAGGCCGAGCCTTTATGGGCAGAGTTGTGGGAGGCTTACAGCACACTTATACAGCTCGGCTCCATGTCTGCACTATTCATCGTGCTGGGTTTGTCGGCCTATCTTTGGCGCAAAAACCACCACCTCAAGCGCATGACGCAGCTCTACCGCGTGGCTCAGAACGGGCTGCAAATTACCTCTGCTGCATTTCAAAGCCAAGTGGGCTTGATAGTGACCGATGGCTCGACGCGCATTGTTCGGGCCAACCAGGCGTTTTGCGGCATGCTGGGCTACAAGGAAGCAGATCTGATTGGCAAAACCACCGCTGAATTACGTGGCAATAACACCGCTGCCGGAATCGCCACCAGCGCGTGGGAGCAGTTGCGTACCACCGGGCAGTGGGAGGGCGAGCTCAACGTTCGAAACCATGTGGGACAGGATTTGCCGTGCCGGGTCACCATCACCGTTATTCAGAATGAGGGCGTCGGTGTGGCTGGCTTTGTGGGCTCGTTTGTAGACATGACGGAACAGAAGCAAACCGAGTCGGAAATCCGCACACTCGCGTTTTTTGACACGCTAACGGGACTGCCCAACCGGCGTCTGTTTTTGGGCCGCCTAGCGACTGAAATGACCAGGGGTTATCAGGCGCAGCAGTTCGGCGCGGTGTTGTTTATTGACCTGGATCACTTTAAGTTGCTCAACGATTCGCACGGCCACACGGTGGGCGACGAGCTGCTGCAACTGATCGCCAGACGACTCGACCACTTGGGCACGGAGCAAACCATGGCCGCGCGGCTGGGGGGCGATGAATTTGTGATCATGCTCAAGGCCTTGGGGCCTGAACGCTTACAGGCAATGTCTCAAGCGATGGCATTTGCAGAGACTGTGCGTGAGGCCATACTCGCCCCCTACCAGCTCAACACCAACACACCGCTAGGCAACGACGCGCAAGTGCTGCGCTACACCTGCACTGGCAGCCTGGGCGTGGCCTTGTTTGGCTTGGAGGAAGAGCAAGTAACCGAAGTGCTCAAGCGGGCAGACGTTGCCATGTACCAGGCCAAACAGGCCGGCCGCAACGCCATTCGCCCCTATGATCCTGCGGCGCAAACTTGGCTTAAAGAACGGCTGACTCTCACAGGAGACCTAGAAAACGCGCTGGCAAACCACCAGTTGCTGCTGCATTACCAGTTACAAATCTCTGCCAACGGGCAAGCCGCTGGAGCGGAATGCCTGTTGCGCTGGAACCATCCGGTACGGGGCGCGATACCGCCCGTTGAGTTCATACCGGTGGCCGAAGAAAGTGGCGCCATCGTTGCAGTGGGTGATTGGGTTTTGAAAACTGCCTGCGAAACGCTGGCGCAGTGGGCGCGCATTCCAGCGCTAGAGCCGCTAACCCTGAGCGTCAACGTCAGCCCACGGCAGTTTATTGAAGCCAGCTTTGTGCCGCGCTTACAAAACATACTGCGGCACAGCGGCGCCCGGCCAGAGCGTTTGGTGCTGGAAATTACCGAAGGTATTGTGTTGACAAACACCGCGCAAGTCATAGAAAAAATGCAGCAGCTACGGGGCTTGGGGCTGCAGTTTTCGATTGACGACTTTGGCACGGGTTACTCGTCGTTGTCTTACCTGCACGCATTGCCACTGAGCGAAATCAAAATCGACCGGGCTTTTATCAACGATTTGTTGGAAAACACCGGGTCTGAGGCCATTGTGCGGGCCATTATTGCCATGGGCGACAGCTTGCACTTGCAGGTGGTCTCTGAAGGGGTGGAAACACAGGCCCAAATGGACAAGCTGATCACCATGGGTAGCAAACTGCTGCAGGGTTACTGGATAGGCCGCCCCACGGATCTGGCAGATTTTGAACGATTGTTGGCCCACACACCTGCAGTCTGAATTGCCACAAGGGATAATCTGCGGCACATGGCACTTATCACTTTACTTGACGCCCAGCTGGCTTTTGGGCATGTCCCACTGCTCGACCACGCTGATTTTTCTTTAGAGACACAAGAACGCGTGGGCCTGATCGGCCGCAACGGCGCGGGCAAATCGTCGATGCTCAAAATTCTGGGCGGCATGGAGCGCCCGGACGACGGCACCTTGCAAGTGCAAACCGGCACGCGTATTTCCTACGTGGCCCAAGAGCCCCAGCTCGACGCAGATGCTACTGTTTTTATAGCTGTTCGCGCAGGACTGGAGAGGGTCATCGGCCTCATTGAGGAGTATTGCCTGGGCCATGGCGACCTGGATGCGATGCAAAGCGAAATCGAGACCCTGGACGGATGGAACTGGGAGCAGCGGGTCAATGAGACCCTGCAGCGCCTGCACCTGAACCCCGACGCGATTGTGAGCACGCTGTCTGGCGGTACCAAGAAGCGCGTGGCTTTGGCCCAAG
>JBEGPS010000177.1:0-3263 GCA_041181325.1 Pseudomonadota bacterium | reverse complement strand
AGGTTTCTTGGCATCTATCGTGGCTGACGCGGTGGGTTGGGCGCTGGCCAAGTATGTGTTTGAGTTTGAATGGACCGTGTCGCTGTGGGTGCCGCTGGCCGGTGCGCTGGCGGGCGCTGTGCTGGCATTGGCTGCAGGCTGGTGGGGCCTGCGCGACGTGCTGCGCCGCCCGGTGGTGGAGACCTTGCGCCGGGCCAGTGCTTAAAATTGTTTATGCAAATTGAAGAACCCAATGCCCCATCGCTTTTTGACCAACTGGGCGGCGAAGCAGCAGTGCGCAGCCTGGTGGATCGCTTTTACGACCTGATGGATTTAGAGCCCGCCTACACAGCGCTGCGCACGGTGCACGGCATCACGCTGGCGGACGCGCGCGACAAGTTGTTCTGGTTTTTGTGTGGCTGGCTGGGCGGGCCGCAGCATTTTGTAGAGCGTTTTGGCCACCCGCGCCTGCGGGCGCGGCACATGCCTTTTACTATCGGCATTCTGGAACGCGACCAATGGCTGGCCTGCATGGACCAGGCCATGACTGAGGTGAACGTGGATGCCACCCTGCACCAGCGCTTGAACGCCTCATTTTTTCAAACAGCCGACTGGATGCGCAACCGGGGCGGCTAAGCGACTGCCGTACCCTACCGAACAGACTTTGTGCGGCGACACGGGAGATATTGGGCGCTTCTTAAACCGAGGGCACACCCCCAATGAAAACCGATATTCAGTTACAACAAGACGTCATGGCCGAGCTGCAATGGGAGCCGTCGATTCATGCCGCACAAATTGGCGTTGAAGTGGCAGACGGTGTGGTCACTCTCTCCGGCGAAGTCGCCACCTATGCCGAAAAATGCGAAGCCGAGCGCGCCGCCCAACGTGTGTTTGGTGTGAAAGCCTTGGCTGTGAATTTGCGGGTCCAGCTCGCTGCACTGGGCGAGCGCAGCGATGTGGACATTGCCCGCACGGTAGAAAACGTGTTGGAGTGGATGACCCTGGGCAACAAAGGGAGCGTGCAGGTCATGGTGGAAGACGGTTGGATCACGCTCACCGGCACGGTGGATTGGCAATACCAGCAAGATGCAGCGTCTTTTGCAGTGCGTCACCTGATGGGTGTGCGCGGCGTGAGCAACCAAATTGTGATTAAACCCAAGGTCAGTCTGAGCGCAGTGAAGGCCGATATTGAAGCCGCCCTGACACGCCGTGCCTTGGCCGATGCGGGCAAAATTTCTGTCACGATTGAAGGCGCCGAGGTGACCTTGAGCGGTCAGGTCAACAGCTGGGGTGAGCGTGACTCTGCACGCAACTCGGCATGGGGTACGCCGGGGGTGCGCAATGTAGTCGACAACATGACCTTGGGCTACTAAGCCCTAGGATTTGTTGCCCAGTTTGCGGTACACCGTGGCGCGGCTGATGCCTAGGGTTTGGGCGGCCTGTGCCACGTTACCGCGTGCCTGTTCCACAGCTTTGCGAATCAGCGCAGTCTCGATGTCTTTGAGGTGCCGACCACCCGGTGTTGGCGCGTTGCCCATGTAGCTGCCTCGCATGTCGTCTTGCGATGCTGCTATGGCTTGCGCTTGCAGCTGCAGGCCAGTCCACAAGGGCACTTCAAGTACTTTTCCGGTACGCCTTGCCGCGTCAAAAAACATCTCAAATGCCACGCCAAGTACCTCACTGATGTGCACTGGGACTGAA
The DNA here is from genome assembly GCA_041181325.1 of Pseudomonadota bacterium. Lineage (GTDB taxonomy): Bacteria > Pseudomonadota > Gammaproteobacteria > Burkholderiales > Burkholderiaceae_C > Allorhodoferax. The sequence goes on along the minus strand of JBEGPS010000177.1, from coordinate 1,583 downwards.
CCCGCCAAGGGCAAATCTGGCACCATTTGTCGCGCTGTGGGGTTGGCGCCGGTAATCCAGCCATCGGCATCCAGACACACCAGTCCGTCGGCATCGCTGCCCAGTGCGTAGCCGGGCCAGTTCAGGCGCAGGGTGAGTGCGTGGGGCTGGTTCAACAGCAAGGCGTTTTCAATTTTGCTGGCGGTTTGCGTTACCAGGTGTTTAAGTTCAGGACGCTCGATAGCGTCAATGCCAGTCAGGTCCAGCATGCACGCACAGCGGCCGTCGGGCCCGGTGACGGGTGCACCGGCGCAGCTGTAGTGGGTGGTGTTGGCAAAGAAGTGTTCGCCCCGGTGCAGCCACACCGGCTGCAACTCGGCCAACGCCGTACTGATAGCGGTGGTGCCCATGGCCCGTTCGGACAAATCGGTGCCTACGCGGGTGATCAGGTCGGCACGCGGGTCACTGTGGTCTATCGCCCCGCTGGCATCTACCACCACGCCTTCATTGTTGGTCAAAATCGCGAAGTAACGCGTGTTCACAATGGCGCGGCCCAGGTTTTCCAGCAAGGGCTTGGCAGTGCGCACCAAGTGGGCGTTGTTGTCTGCGGTGCGTTGCATGTTTTGCTTGCTTAGCACCGCAAACGTGACCGATGTGTCTGCCTGCAACCCATAGCCTAAGCACCGTTGCCACGAGCGCTCCACCCACGGTGCGACCCAACCGCACGACGCACTGCTTTGGTCAAGCAACATGGCCTGGCGTGCCTGTGCAATGCTGCTCAGGCGCAGCGCGCTAGGCGTGTTGTGGTTGGCTGTGGAAGTTGGTTGCATATGTTTCAAATTGAGAATATCGCGTCAAACCCCTCAGGCCTTTAGGGTTATCCCTAGGGATTGCGATAGTTTTCAGTTCAACAATCGCTATGTAATTAATTTCATATGCCCCAGGAGAGACGCATGCAAAAGTTGTTGCACATCAACCCAGACAAGTGCACCGGTTGTCTGCAGTGTGAGATGGCCTGTTCTTACGAGAACTACGGCACCTTCGCCACTGCCAAATCGCGCATCAAGGTATTCAACTTCCACGAAACCGGCAAGAAGGTTCCGTACACCTGCACCCAGTGCGACGAAGCCTGGTGCCTGCATGCCTGCCCGGTAGAAGCCATCACCGTAGACAAAGCCACCGGCGCCAAAGTGGTGAACGAAGCCACCTGCGTGGGCTGCAAGGTCTGCACCATTGCCTGCCCGTTCGGCACCATCAATTACGTGGAAGAAACCGGCAAGGTGCAAAAGTGCGACCTGTGTGGCGGCGACCCCGCTTGCGCCAGCGCATGCCCCACCGGCGCTATCACCTTTGTCGATGCCAACTGGACTGGCTTGGGCAAGATGGAAGCATGGGCGAACAAATTGGGCAACCAGCCCTCAGCGACTTAAGGAGCATCACTATGGCATGGGCAGGAAAAATTCTTCGCGTTGACTTGACTGCTGGAACCGTCAAGTCCGAGCCGCTCCGCATGGACTGGGCGCACGCCTACATTGGCTCGCGTGGCCTGGGCACCAAATACCTGGTGGAAGAGGTCGACGCCACCGTCGACCCGCTTTCACCCG
>JBEGPS010000176.1:0-5640 GCA_041181325.1 Pseudomonadota bacterium | reverse complement strand
GTGAACTTGGTCATCTGGTCGCCCAGCATGGCAATGGGGTTGATGAACTCGGCCATCTTCTCGTTCACGCCTTCTTCAGCGACCAGTTTGCCAATGAGCTTGCCGAATTTTTGCAACGTGGCACCGTTGTTGCCCAAAATCTTGCGTCCCAACAAGTCCAGTGACTGGATGGTGTTGGTGCCCTCGTAAATCATGTTGATGCGGTTGTCGCGCACCAGCTGCTCCATACCCCATTCTTTGATGAAGCCGTGGCCGCCGAACACTTGCATGCAGGCGTTAGTAGAAATATGGCCGTTGTCCGTAAGGAAGGCTTTGACGATAGGGGTGAGCAAGGCCAGCATTTCGCCAGCGTCTTTACGCACTTTTTCATCGGGGTGGTTGTGCTCTTTTTCAAGCAGCATGGAGGCGTAGCACATCAGTGCACGGCCGCCTTCGGCATAGGCCTTGGCAGTGAGCAGCATCTTGCGCACATCGGGGTGCACGATGATGGGGTCGGCCGGTTTGTCTTTGGCCTTGGGGCCAGTGAGGCTGCGCATTTGAATGCGGTCCTTGGCATAGGCCAAGGCGTTCTGAAAAGCCACTTCGGTCAGGCCCAACGACTGATTGCCCACACCCAGGCGCGCAGCGTTCATCATCACAAACATGCCCTGCATGCCCTTGTTGGGCTGGCCCACCATGCTACCCACGGCACCATCAAGCACCATTTGGCAAGTGGCGTTGGCCTTGATGCCCATTTTGTGTTCCAGGCCACCACAGTAAATACCGTTGCGATCGCCCAGCGTACCGTCTTTATTCACATGCACCTTGGGCACGATAAACAAGCTGATGCCTTTGATGCCGGGAGGCGCATCAGGCAAACGGGCCAGCACCAAATGGATGATGTTGTCGGCCATGTCGTGCTCACCAGCGCTGATAAAAATTTTATTGCCGGTGATACGGTAGGTGCCGTCAGCCTGTGGCTCGGCCTTGGTACGCATCAGGCCCAGGTCGGTTCCGCAATGCGGCTCGGTCAGGCACATGGAACCCGTCCACTCACCGCTGGTCATTTTGTGCAGGTAGGTGGCCTTTTGCTCTGGGGTGCCGTGGGCTTCCAGCGCGGCATACGCTCCATGGGTAAGGCCAGGATACATGGTCCAGGCCTGATTTGCACTGTTGAGCATTTCATAGAACAACTGGTTCACCACCAGCGGCAATCCTTGGCCGCCGAACTCGGTGCTGCAGCCCAATGCCGCCCAGCCACCGTCTACATATTGCTTGTAGGCTTCTTTGAAACCTTTGGGTGTGGTGACCGCGTGGGTGGTCTGGTCAATCTTGCAACCTTCGGTGTCGCCGCTGATGTTCAGGGGGAAGGCCACTTCAGAGGCGAACTTGCCACCTTCTTCCAATACGGCATTGATAGTGTCTGCATCGATGTCCGCATGCTTGGGTATGCCTTGCAAGTCGCCGACAACGTTGAGCACTTCGTGCATGACAAACTGCATATCGCGCATAGGGGGGGTGTAGCTGGGCATGTGGGGAGCTCCTTAGGAAACGGTGGAAAGTGAAGGGGTTGCGTCAAGCGCGCCGCAAGCGCCGTAGCGCCGCAAAATATTCTCAAAGCCTTGGTGGCCGCGCTGAATGGAGCCCGGGCTTTTAAGGAAACGGGCTTCGTAGTGCAGCGCCAAGATCAGTCCGTGGATTTCAAAAGCCATCTGCCCCTCATCGGCATCAGAGCGCAAATGGCCGCATTGCTTTGCAAGCTCAATCGCGCGCAGCAGGGCGCTGAGCCAGGTTTTCACTGAGCTAGCCAGCGCATCGCGCACGGGGCCTGGGCGATCGTCAAACTCCACCGCACCACTGATGTAGAGGCAGCCAGAGTCAATTTCCACTGAGGTGCGGTTCATCCAATTGGCAAACAGGGTGCGCAAGCGTTCTATGCCGCGAGGCTGCTGTACTGCGGGGTAAAACACCTCGTTCTCAAACCGGTCGTGGTATTCCCGAATGACGGAAATTTGAAGCTCTTCGCGTGAACCGAAGTGGGCAAACACGCCCGACTTACTCATGCCCATGACCTCGGCCAACGCGCCAATGCTCAGGCCCTCTAACCCAATTTGGGTAGCCAGCCCCAGAGCTGCATCGATGATGGCCTGCTTGGTTTGCTGCCCTTTGTGCATGGCGCGCGTGGCGGGCTTGGCGATAGAAACAAGGGAGGACATGGACAGACAATGACTCAAAATAGAACGATCGTGCTATTTTGCAGCATTTCCGGTAAAAACTACTAAAGCCCCTGCAATTTAATTGGTATTTTTAACCTACCAAGGGTTTACCCGAGCAGCACAGCCAAGGCTGCTTCGAGATGCTCAGAGGGTGCGCGCTTGAAGCCAGAGCGCACAAAACGCTGCAACCGCCCTGTAACAAATGCCACCAACACCCCGGCACAGACCTGTGCATCCACAGTGGGCGTGAGCGATCCGGCTGCAGGCGCCATACGTAGACTTTGCTTAAAAGCGGCTTCCACTTTGTCAAAAAATTGGTTCATGCGCTGCTGCAGGCGTTCGTTCTCAAACACCAGTGCATCCCCCACCATCACGCGCGCCATGCCAGGGTTGCGTTCAGCAAACTGCATCAACATGGCCACCACCAGTGCCGCCTGGCGCTTACCCATGGCCGCTGAATCGCCGGACGTGGCTGCTTCGTGCGTATTGATTTGGTTGATAAGGGTGAAGACCGACTGTTCGATGAACTCAATCAAACCTTCGAACATTTGCGCTTTGCTGGCAAAGTGGCGGTATAGCGCTGCCTCACTGACTTCCAGGCGCGCCGCTAGCGACGCGGTGGTAATGCGCTCGCCGGCTGGTTGCTCCAGCATGCTGGCCAGCATCTGCAGGATCTGCACACGGCGCTCGCCGGGCTTGGGGCGCTTGCGCGAAGGGGATAGTGCGTCTGGCATAGCGTACAAAACATTGGTTAAAAAGATTCTCGCACAGCGGTACGCTACACCCCATTGAGCAGCAGCTGCACCCGCAGGCCGCGCCCATGAGTGCCATCACCCAGCGCCAGCGTGCCTTGGTGAACCCGTGCAATTTCAGCAGCAATGGCCAACCCCAGACCGTTGCCCTCGCCCACTGTTCCAGGCACGCGGTAAAACCGCTCAAGTACATTCGCACGCTCATAAGGTGCAATGCCAGGCCCGTCATCTTCTACTTCCAAAAACGGCAGCCCAGTTTTGCCAGCAACAGTGCCACACCGCAGCGTGATGCGCCCTCCTGTCTGCGTGTATCGCACAGCGTTATCTACCAAATTGCTCAACAACTCACGCAACAGCCACTCGTACCCGGTAGCGTGCGCGGGCTCGGTCTCCAGCCCCAAATCAATGCCTTTGTCTGTGGCTGCATCCAGCGCTGACTCCAACACCACCTCACACAACTGCTGCAGGTCTACTCGCTGCATAGGCACCACAGCGGCACTGCGGGCATCGGCGCGTGAGAGAGCCAACAGTTGACTTGCTAATTGCGATGTGCGACGGGTTGCCTGGCGAAGTTTGAAGATCTGATCAGCTCCTAAAGTGATAGCTGCTTGCGCACGCTGTGTGTGGGCTGGTAGATCATTTTGCATATATTTTTCAGAACTTACCGCCTGCGCCCAAGCTTCAACTTGAGCCTGCAAGGCAGCCAGCGGCGTGCGCAATTGGTGGGCAGCATCCGCCACAAAACGGCGCTGACTCTCGGCCTGGGCGTTCACCAAATCAAACAACCGATTCAGCGACGCCACCAAGGGCCGCACTTCTTCGGGCGAAGCCTGCTCGTCCAGCGCAGACAGGTCGCGGGGTGAGCGGTGCTCCAGCGCTTCTTTGAGCACCATCAAGGGGCGCAACGCCACGCGCACGGCCCAATTCAAGGCAAAAAAGCCAGCAATGGCCAACACCAGATTCGGTAAAGCCACCTTGAGCCACAACTGACGCAGCCATTGCTGGCGCGGGTCGGAGCCGTCTGCAATGCGCAGTGTCAGCTCCCCCACCGCAGTACGTGCACGTTGACTGACGATGCGAAACGTGGTGCCCTCAAACTCCTCACTGGCAAACTCGGCATCGCCCGTAGTGGGGGGTAACCCCGTCAACCACGCAGCGCCTGTAAGCACTCGCCCTTGCATATCCACCACTGCGATGGCCGCCGCGTCTGGGCGCATGGCAAGGAACTCGTCCATGGCGGGCGCCATAAGTAACAGCGGTTGCTCTGCACTGCTGCCTGACACCACCGAGTCAGCCAGCAATGGCACCAAGCCTAGCAATTGGCGATCTTGCTGCAATGCTGCATTGTCGGCGGAACGAACATCAAACCAAGTATTGAGCACCGACAGCAGCAGCAGCGGTACCAAAAGCAGCACCATTAAGCGCCTGCGTAAGCCGGTTTGCATGCCGACAGGCGTGCTCACGATGGCAACATGCCTGGAATTGTGGGTGTCAGCTCTAAGCGGTAGCCAAACCCGCGAATCGCGCGCAGTGCGATGCCATAGGGCTCGAGCTTGGCGCGCATGCGGGAGATATAGACTTCTATGGCATTAGGGGTGATCTCTTTGTCCCAACCGGTGAGGGCCTGCAGCAATTTGTCTTTGTTGGTGGGCTTGGGCAGTTGCATCAAGATGTATTCCATCACCGTCCACTCTCGAGGGCCCAGCTCGATCAACACGGGCTCAGGCTCGGTCGGCAAACGAATGCGGGCTTGCCGCAACGCTGTGTCCAACTCCAGGGGGCCAAAACTAAGCACCGCCGAAGTAGCTGCCTGCGAGCGCCGCAGCAAAGCGCGCAGACGCGCCAGCAACTCGGGCAATTCGTAGGGTTTGACCATGTAATCGTCGGCCCCTTGATCCAAACCTTGCACGCGGTCGTGCAAAGCATCGCGGGCGGTAAGCACCAGCACCGGCATGGCAGACCCGGCCTTGCGAAGCATTTGAGTAAGGGCCAGACCGTCTAACCCTGGTAAACCAATATCTACAACGGCAATATCAAAGGCTTCTATCGCCGTGACTTCTAGCGCCCGCTCGGCGCTACCAACCCAATCCACCGCATAACCCGCATCCGATAGCCCTAGCTTAATACCGCTAGCCACCATGACATCGTCCTCTACCAGCAGCAATCTCATGATGATTTAGGCCCTTAGCCCCAGTGGAATGTGCGTAAGCAGCACTATTTTTTATAGCAATTAGTGTGACCGAATCATGGTACCAAAAGCCTGATCAGTCAAAATTTCCAGCAGCAACACATGCGGCACGCGGCCATCAATAATGTGCACCGAATTCACACCGCTCTTGGCTGCGTCCAGCGCGCCTGCAATTTTGGGCAACATGCCGCCACTGATGGTGCCGTCAGCAAACAACTCGTCGATGCGACGCGCTGTGAGGTCGGTAAGCAACTGCCCGGCCTTGTCGAGAACGCCGCTGATGTTAGTCAACATCATTAGTTTTTCAGCCTTGAGCACGGTCGCCAGCTTGGCCGCAACCACGTCGGCATTGATGTTGTAGCTCTCGTTGGCTTCACCAAAGCCGATGGGACTGATCACTGGAATGAAAGCGTCATCTTGCAGCGCTTTAACCACGCTAGGGTCAACACTCACGATGTCGCCCACCTGGCCTACATCGTGCTCAATAGTGGGGTCTGCGTTGTCA
>JBEGPS010000175.1:0-5593 GCA_041181325.1 Pseudomonadota bacterium | reverse complement strand
AGTGGTGTTCAAAAAGTGTTCAAGGGCATCTTCAATATGGAGTCCAGCTTCAAGCCAGATGGCTCACAGTTTGACCATTTGTTGGTCGATGGTGAAGCCATCACTGTGGGCGGCTTGACCGGCCACACCATGTTCGTGCCTGGTCACACCCCTGCTTGTGTGGCCTACCAATTTGGTGATGCGGTATTTGTGGGCGACACCATGTTCATGCCCGATGTCGGTACTGCCCGTTGCGATTTCCCAGGGGGTGACGCCAAAACCCTGTACGCCTCAACACGCAAAATTTTGAGCTTGCCGCCCACTACCCGTTTGTTCATGTGCCACGACTATCCACCCAATGGCCGTCCTGTGAATTTCGAGACCACCGTGGCCGAGCAAAAAGTCCAGAACATCCATGTGCATGACGGCATCAGCGAAGCCCAGTTTGTCGAGATGCGCACTAAGCGTGACGCCACCTTGGAAATGCCCGTGCTCATACTGCCTGCGGTGCAAATCAACATCCGCGCAGGTGAGTTACCACCCAAGGAAGACAACGGCATTGCGTACGCCAAAATTCCTTTGAACGCGCTTTAGTATGCGTGGATTCGCCTCCCCCAGACGAATATAAATAAGGGACTGCCTGCGCCAAGTGCGATTGCGCGTAGGGGTTTGCGGACCCAAATATCGAAGCATGAGATGCCTCGATGCAACAGCGTTAGATCTGCCCCAGGGCAAACACCGAGTTGGGTACACGGCTCAGCACGGGCTCGGATTTGAGCTTAGCCAAAATGCCCTTGCTGCTGACCTTGCGCTCTTGCACTTTGAAGCCCTTGGCCTTTTGGTCAGCCGCCAGGCTGCGCAGGCTGATGGTTTTCATGTGTGCCATGAGGGTGGTGTGCAGGTCGTTCCACAGGTCGTGGGTCAGGTCTTGGGCACTGCGTTCTTGGGGCGCTTCTTCAATAGCGGCCACGATGTCGGCCACCGAAATATTGTCAGCCCTAAAGCCCAAGGTGTAGCCGCCACCGGGCCCGCGGGTGCTCTCTACCAAGCCGTGCTGGCGCAGCTTGGCGAACACCTGTTCCAGGTACGACAGCGAGATGTGGTGTCGCACAGCCAACTCGGACAAAGGCACAGGCGCGCCGTTGTCGCGCAGGGCCAGGTCAATCATCGCGTTAATGGCAAAACGGCCACGTGTACTGAGTCGCATAGTCAAGCTCCTTGAAGCTGTAAAAGAAAACTTGAATGTAGCCACAAGATTGAGCACTGTAAACCAGCCTTTTGTGATGAATTAATTCTGAAAAACAGAACTATTTACACATTGGCCCCAATGGCCTTTCAAGGCTGCAATGCAATCAATCGGCGCGACAATCAACGCCACACTCTGAAAGACACGTCGATGACCGAACTGATACAACTTGCCCACCTGATAGCCGCCATAGTGTGGATGGGTGGCATGACCTTCATGCTGTTCGCGCTGCGCCCGGCCGTCATGGCGCAGATGGAGCCACAGCCGCGTCTGGCGCTGATGGGTGCCGTGTGGCAGCGGTTTTTTGCCGTGGTGGCGGGTGCCGTCGTGGTGCTGTTCACCTCGGGCACCAGCATGTACACCGCACTGTTTCGCGCTACGCGACTGGCCACCGGCCAGGGCGGCGTGCCGTTGGGCTGGAACCTGATGTTGATTTTTGGCGTGGCCATGATGCTGGTTTTTGGGCACATTTATTTTGCCGGTTTTCGCAAGTTCAAGCGCGCCGTGGCAGCGGCTGCATGGCCCGTAGCGGCTCAGGCGGCAGCGCAAATACACCGGCTGGTGGTGATTAACTTTGCATTGGGCTGGCTGGCCATTGCTGCCGTGCGCCTGGTGCGATGATTGCAGGCGTATGCCAAGTTACTTTCGCCCCAACACACTAATCTGCCTGGCAGCCACCTTGGTCTGCATGGCAACTGGCGCCCGCGCCCAATCCACCCAATCCGCACACCCATTGTGGGAAGCGGGCGCATTTATCGGTGCGGTGGGTACACCCGCCTACCCTGCCTCCAGTGACCGCACTGGGCGCGTGTTGGCCTTGCCTTATGTGATTTACCGGGGCGATGTACTACGCATTGACCGCAGCAACGTAGGGGCACGGCTGGTGCACACCGACGATTTTGAAGTGGACGTGGGTTTTGCCGCATCGTTACCCGCCAGCTCACGGGACGTGGCGGTCCGCAATGGCATGGACGATCTGGGCACGCTGTTTGAGTTCGGGCCGCGGGTGCGGGGCACCTTGGCGCGTCTGTCGCCAGGAAGCCGCATCCGGTATGACGTACCGTTGCGCACGGTACTGGAAGTGAACAACGGCATTCGCATCCAAGGCTTTGCCGTAGAGCCCGAACTCACCCTTGAGGTGCGCGACGTGTATGACGGCTGGCGCTTGTCCACCGGGGTCAGTGTGGTGATTGGCGACAGCCGCCTACAAAACTACTTCTACGGCGTGCCCGCGTTCGTGGCTACGGCGCAGCGTCCGGCGTTTGAGGCACAGGCCGGGCTGCTGGCCACACGGCTGTCTATCAGCACAGCCAAAGCCATTACCCCGGATGTGCGGGTATTTTCCTTTGTGCGCTATGAGAACTACGACGGCGCCGCTAACCGCGCCAGCCCGCTGTATGTGCAAACATCCGGCACCGCAGCGGGTGTGGGCCTGACGTGGACATTTGCCCGCTCATCCGACCGCGCGCGCGACTGACAGCCTTCTAAATGCCAGTTTAGGCATATATAAAGAACAATCTATTCGTTGCGGTTTTAACGACGATTCCCGAAAATCGTATTCTGCGCACTGTTGCGTCACTTATAACGTCTTGGAGAATTTCCATGAATTTCAAGCAAAAAACTACGCTAACCCTCGCAGCACTTGCGTTGACTGCTAGCAATTTAGTAGCCGCTCAAACCACACTGCTCAACGTGTCGTATGACGTGGCGCGCGAGTTTTACAAAGACATCAACACTGCATTTGTGGCCAATTACAAAAAGGCCACTGGCAAAGACATCAAGATCGACCAAAGCCACGCGGGATCCAGCGCCCAGGCGCGTGCTGTGAATGACGGACTGGATGCCGACGTGGTCACCATGAACACCACCACCGATGTAGACTTTTTGGCCAGCACAGGTGTGGTTGCCAAGGACTGGACCAAAAAATTCCCCCACAACGCCGCGCCCACCAGCTCCACCATGCTGTTTTTGGTGCGCAACGGCAACCCCAAAGGCATTAAAGACTGGGACGACCTGGTCAAGCCCGGCGTGCAGGTGATTGTGGTCAACCCCAAAACCGGGGGCAATGGCCGCATGGCCTACCTGGCCGCCTGGGGCCAAGTGCGCAAAAAAGGCGGCACCGATGCGCAAGCCGCGGAGTTTGTGAGCAAGCTCTACAAAAACGTACCGGTGCTGGCAAAGGGAGGGCGCGATGCCACCACCATCTTTTTGCAACGCAATATTGGCGACGTACTGATCACGTTTGAGTCGGAAGTGGTGTCGGTCGACAAAGAGTTTGGTGCCAACAAGGTCGATGCCATTCACCCCGGCATTTCTATCGTGGCCGAAAACCCCGTGGCCGTGGTGGAGCGTACTGTGGCCAAGAAGGGCACCGCAGAACAGGCCAAGGCGTACCTGAACTTTTTATACAGCGACGAAGGCCAAGAGATTGCCGCGCAACACGCCATTCGCCCCACCAACCCAGCGTTACTAAAGAAATACGCCAGCACCTTCAAGCCCATCACGCTGTTCCGTGCAGAGGATTTTTTTGGCTCGTTTGCTGAAGCACAAAAAGTGCACTTCAACGACGGCGGCCAGTTCGACAAGCTGTACACGGTCAAATAAATGAATGCTGTAGTCATTGCAGGCGGTCCGGCTGGGCTGCCTGCCCCGCAGGGTGCGCGCCGCACACCCAAGCGTGTGCTTCCGGGTTTCAAAATCACATTGGGCTTCACACTGTTTTATCTCAGCGTGATTGTGTTGATTCCCCTCTCGGCCCTGCTGTTCAAAACCTTCACGCTCACGTGGGAGCAGTTCATCGCTGCGGTGACCAGTCCGCGCGTGGTGGCGTCGTACCAGCTGACGTTTGGTGCGTCGTTTTTGGCGGCGTTGGTGAACGCGGTGTTTGGCCTGTTAGTGGCCTGGGTGTTGGTGCGCTACCAGTTTCCGGGCAAAAAGATTATTGATGCGCTGGTGGACTTGCCATTTGCGCTCCCTACAGCGGTGGCGGGCATTTCGCTTACCGCGCTCTTGGCCAGCAATGGCTGGATTGGCAGCCTGCTGGAACCCTACGGTATTCAGCTGGCCTTTAACCGCAACGGCGTGGTGATTGCCCTCATCTTCATCGGCCTGCCCTTTGTGGTGCGCACCGTGCAGCCAGTATTGGAAGATGCGGAGAAAGAGCTGGAAGAAGCCGCTACCTGCTTGGGTGCTACGCGCTTGCAAACTTTTCGCTACGTGATTTTTCCGACCATTGCGCCTGCGTTGCTGACCGGGTTTGCCATGGCATTCGCCCGCGCTTTGGGCGAATATGGATCGGTCATTTTTATCGCCGGCAACATGCCCATGATTTCTGAAATTACCCCGCTCATCATCATCGGCAAGTTGGAGCAATACGACTACGCAGGTGCCACTGCCGTAGCCGTGGTGATGCTAGGCTTCTCGTTTGTGATGCTCTTCGTAATCAACGCGCTGCAATCGTGGCAACGCAAACGCGGAGGGGCGCAGTCATGAGCGGCAATACACAAACCATCCGCCGCGCTAAAGCCGGCACCACCGAACCCGTTTGGGTTAAGTGGACCTTGATTGGTATTGCATTAGGCTTCATATTTCTGTTCCTCATATTGCCACTGGCGGCAGTGTTTACCGAAGCACTGCGCAAGGGTGCAGACGCGTTCTTTGAAGCATTCAAAGAGCCCGATGCGTGGAGCGCCATTCGCCTTACTTTGCTGGTCGCCGTTATTGCGGTGCCGCTGAATTTGGTGTTTGGTGTGGCAGCGGCTTGGGCCATTGCCAAGTACGAGTTCAAAGGCAAGGCGTTTTTAACCACGTTGGTGGACCTGCCGTTCTCAGTGTCCCCCGTGGTGGCTGGTCTGATTTACGTGCTGCTGTTTGGCGCGCATGGCTGGTTTGGGCCGTGGCTGCAAGCGCATGACGTAAAAATCATTTTTGCGGTGCCCGGTATTGTGTTGGCCACAATATTTGTAACCTTTCCATTCATCGCCCGCGAACTGATTCCGCTGATGCAGGCCCAAGGTACCGACGAAGAACAAGCTGCACAGGTTCTGGGTGCCACTGGCTGGCAAACCTTCTGGCATGTCACGCTGCCCAATATCAAGTGGGGCCTGATTTACGGCGTCATTTTGTGCAACGCACGGGCCATGGGGGAGTTTGGTGCGGTGTCGGTGGTATCCGGTCACATCCGCGGCCAGACCAACACCATGCCGCTGCATGTAGAGATTTTGTACAACGAATACCAGTCGGTTGCAGCTTTTGCCATCGCATCTCTGCTGGCACTTCTGGCACTGGTCACGCTGGTGATCAAGTCGTTTGTGGAATGGCAGTTTGAGCGCCAGGAAAAAGCCGCCGCCCAACTTCCGCCTGAAAAGC
>JBEGPS010000174.1:0-2579 GCA_041181325.1 Pseudomonadota bacterium | reverse complement strand
TGTCAACAAGCCTGCGCTTGCCAGCATGAACACGGCAAAGGCCAATGGCCCATCAAAACCCTCAAACCATGGGGCGATGCGTTGCCGTAAAGAAACTTTGCCAAAACTTTGTGCCATGGGGGGATTATCCTGCGACCTCCATATCATTGCCCTATGTCCATTACCCACCTGCTCTACCTCCACGGCTTTCGCTCCTCGCCCCAGTCTGCCAAGGCGCAGCGCATGGCACAAGAGGTAGCAAGCAGCCACCCAGCGGTGACTTGGTGGTGCCCGCAGTTGCCGCCGTCCCCCAGAGAAGCAATGGGCCTGGTCGCGGATGGCATTGCGCACTGGCCACAGGACGGCATGGCAGTGGTGGGATCGTCGCTGGGTGGGTTTTATGCCACTTGGGTTGCCGAGCGCATGGGCTGCAAGGCGGTGCTGCTCAACCCTGCGGTGAACCCTGCACGTGACTTGGCGAAATACATTGGCGAACAAACTAGCTGGCACGACCCGCAAGAACGCTTTTTCTTTGAGCCTGGGTTTGTGCCCGAGCTGCATGCGCTGGAATGTGGCGCACTGCAGAAACCAACAAACTATTTGACTGTCATTGCGAAAGGCGACGAAGTACTGGACTGGCGCGAAATGCATGCACGCTATGCCGCCACACAAGTGCGGCTGCTCGAAGGGGGCGACCACGCCATCAGCGACTTTGAGGTGCATGTGCCTGCGGTGATGGCGCATTTGGATTTAACCCTCTGATGTCCGCACGCTTTGCAAACCTAGACACACTGCGCGGCCTAGCCATGGTGTGGATGACGGTGTTCCACTTCTGCTTTGACCTGCAGCAGTTTGGCCACCTCAAGGCCAACTTTTACGCCGACCCGTTCTGGACCTGGCAGCGCGTGGCCATCGTCAGCTTGTTCGTGTTTTGCGCCGGATTGGGCCAAGCCGTGGCGGTAACGCAGGGCCAGACGTGGGACCGGTTTTGGAAGCGCTGGCGGCAAATAGCCTTCTGTGCGCTGCTGGTCACGTTGGGCTCTTACGCCATGTATCCGCAGAGCTTTATCTACTTTGGCATCCTGCACGGCGTGGCGCTGATGCTGATTGTGGTGCGCTGGTCGGCGGGGTGGGGGCGTTGGTTGTGGCTGGCAGGTGTCGCTGCAATTGCTATGCCTTTGATAGCTGCTTACGCACACTCCACGGGGGCTACAGGCGAATTTCTCAATAAAAACACCTTCAACTGGCTGGGCCTGATCAGCCGCAAGCCCATCACCGAGGACTACGCCCCACTGTTCCCTTGGCTGGGCGTCATGTGGTGGGGCATGGCTACAGGGCAGTGGTGCCTGCGAACCCATCCTGAATGGCTGGCATGCCCCAAAACCAGTCTGATCTCCGCCGTCAGCCGTCCCTTGGCGTTGCTGGGCCGGTGGAGTTTGAGCTACTACATGCTGCACCAACCGGTCATGATTGGCGCGCTGATGCTGCTGGCCTGGCTGCGCTAGAACGCAACACCCCAAAGCAGCACCTCGTTTTCCGGGGACAATCACACCCATGTTTGTCTTATTTGAAGAAGCCGGAAAATTCATGGCCGGTCGGGTGCTGTCGGAGGCGGATGCCTCTGCGCAGGTGGAGTTGGATTCCGGCAAGCGGGTCAAGGTCAAGGGTGCCAATATTCTGATCAAGTTCGAAAAGCCTGCACCTGTCGAGTTCATTGCGGCTGCGCAGGCGCAGGCGCAGGGCATCGATCTAGAAATGGCCTACGAGTTTTGCCCGGAGGACGAGTTTGGCTTTACCGACTTGGCCAAAGATTATTTTTCGGCTCAAGCCTCGCAGGCCGAGCAGGCGGGCATGCTGTTCAAGCTGTTTGAGGCGCCCCACTACTTTCGCCGTGCTGGCAAAGGGCGCTTTAAGAAGGCGCCCGCAGAAATCATTGCGCAAGCCTTGGCCGCCATTGAGAAAAAGCGCCTGCTCACCGAGCAAATTGCGCAGTGGGCCACCGAATTGGGCCAGGGCACCTGCCCCGCCCCCATCCAGGACCAGCTGTACAAAATTTTGTTCAAGCCTGACAAAAACGCACCCGAGTACAAAGCCGTGGTGGACGCATCGCGCGCAACGCACACTGCACCGCTCGAATTGCTGCAAAAAGCCGGGGCCATCAACTCGCCCTACCTGTTCCACTGGAAGCGCTTTTTGCTGGAGAACTTCCCCAAAGGCACGGGCTTCCCCGCCATTACTGCACCGGCCATTGCCGACGAATTGCCACTGGCCCCAGTGCAAGCCTTCTCGATTGATGACTCGCAAACCACCGAGATTGACGATGCCCTGAGCCTGCAAGGCTTGGGCAGCGGCACCGTGGTGGTGGGCGTTCACATTGCTGCCCCCGGCTTGGCTGTGCTGCCCGGCAGCCCGGTAGACGCTTTGGGCCGCGCGCGCTTGTCCACCGTCTACATGCCGGGCTACAAAGTCACCATGCTGCCCGACGATGTGGTGCAAACCTACACCCTGCAAGCGGGCCGCGACTGCCCTGCCGTGTCGCTGTATGTCTCGTTTGACGAAGCCACGTTGGAAATCAAAGGCTCCGAGACCAAGCTGGAGCG
>JBEGPS010000173.1:0-5389 GCA_041181325.1 Pseudomonadota bacterium | reverse complement strand
CTGGTCGATGAGCGCCCTGAAGAGGTGACCGAGATGCAGCGCACCGTGCGGGGCGAGGTGATTGCCTCCACCTTTGATGAACCTGCTTCGCGCCATGTGCATGTGGCCGAAATGGTGATCGAACGCGCCAAGCGCTTGGTTGAGTTGAAAAAAGACGTGGTGATTTTGCTTGACTCGATTACCCGCTTGGCACGCGCCTACAACAACGTGGTGCCCTCCAGCGGAAAAGTGCTGACCGGTGGTGTGGACTCCAACGCATTGCAACGCCCGAAGCGCTTTTTGGGTGCGGCGCGTAATGTGGAAGAAGGCGGCAGTCTGACTATCATCGCCACCGCACTGGTGGACACTGGCAGCCGTATGGATGAGGTGATTTTTGAAGAGTTCAAAGGCACGGGCAACAGCGAAATTCACCTGGACCGCCGCCTCTACGAGAAGCGGGTGTTCCCTTCCATCCAGCTCAACCGCAGTGGAACCCGACGCGAAGAGTTGCTATTGCAGCCCGAGATTCTGCAAAAAACCCGCATCCTGCGCCAATTCTTGTACAACATGGACGAAATCGAATCCATGGAAATGGTGCTGAAGCAAATGCGCGCTACCAAAAATAACAGCGAGTTCTTCGACATGATGCGTCGGGGTGGCTAAGCATATTTAACAGGCTATAATTTAAGGCTTTACGCGAAAAGTACACCGAAATAGGTTGGTGCGGCTAGCGCAACTGATGGAGAAGATATGAAAGCAGGCATTCACCCCAATTACCGCGACGTGTGTTTTCAAGACATGTCCAATGGTTTCAAGTTCGTGACACGTTCATGCGCTAACGCCAAAGAAATGATCAAGATGGAAGACGGCCGCGAGCTGCCGCACATCAAGCTGGACACCACCAGCGAATCGCATCCTTTCTACACGGGTACACAGAAATCTGTGGACAACATGGGCGGCCGCGTTGAGCGCTTCCGTAACCGTTTCGGCAAGACCGCAGCTAAGTAATCCAGCTTCAGGTTGTTGGCCTGAAACCCAGAAAAGCAGCCCGGTTATCCGCGCTGCTTTTTTTTCGTACCTTTCATTGACATCGTGAACCACCCTACTCCCGCCATCGTTTCGCAAGCTGCGGCAAGACGCCTTCCACGGCTCGCTTTGCTGCTGTTTTGCGTGGCCTATGTACTCCCAGGTTTTATTGGGCGCGATGCCTGGAAAACCGAAGACATGGCGGCCCTGGGGTTCATGACAGAACTGCTTCAAGGTAGCAGCCAATGGGGATCACCTAGCTTAATGGGAGCGCCATCAGAGAGTGCGGCGCTTCTGCCCTACTGGTTGGGTGTATGGGCCATGCAATGGGCTCCAAGCTGGATGGATCCCGACTTTGCGGTACGTATTCCTTTCGGATTGCTGATGACTTTGGCGCTCACTGCAACATGGTACGGCACCTACTACCTGGGCCGCAGCCCCAAGGCGCAGCCCGTTGCGTTTGCGTTTGGTGGTGAGGCGTCGCCTGCAAGCTACGCACGCGCAATGGCCGATGGCGGGTTGCTGGCTTTTATTGCATGTTTGGGCCTGGCACAGCTGTCACATGAGTCAACGCCAGCTTTGGCGCAACTCGGGTTTGCTGCGTTGTTTTACTTCGGTGTGGCGGCACTGCCTTACCACTCCACTATCGCGCTTCTAGCTTGGCTGCTGGGTATCACCGGTCTAACGCTATCTGGTGCACCCTTCATTGCTTTGGTGTGGGGCTTGGGAAGTGCGTTCATTCATTTCCTAGACCGCGCACGGCACGAAAACACTGTCAACGACACAAAAAACATTTATTCCCAAAGCGTTGGACTTTTTGTGGGCAGCGCCATAGTGGCGGCCTTAGGTTATGGTCTAAATTTGTGGCGCTGGAAGCTTGATTTACCTGGAGCGCAATGGGCCGACTGGAGTGGGTATGCTCAGTTATTGATTTGGTTCACTTGGCCCGCGTGGCCTTTGGCTTTGTGGACGGTGTGGCGTTGGCGTCATCAGCTATTCACGCGCCACATAAGTCGGCATTTGGCATTACCGTTTTGGCTGAGTAGTGTGTCTGTAGCAGCTACTTTGACCACTGGTTCATCCGACCGCACGTTGCTATTGGCGCTACCCGCGTTGGCCACGCTCGCAGCTTTTGCGTTGCCCACGCTGAAGCGGTCCGTAGCGGCGCTAATTGATTGGTTCACTTTGTTGTTTTTCTCGGGCTGTGGATTGGTAATTTGGGTGGTATGGATTGCGATGCAAACCGGAATACCCAGTCAGCCAGCCGCAAACGTTGCGCGGCTGGCACCGGGCTTTGAAGCAAGCTTTTCGTTTTGGGCTTTCAGTATTGCCTTGGCGGCAACATTGGTTTGGGCCTGGTTAGTGCACTGGCGTGTTGGCAGACACCGCGCAGCCATATGGAAGAGCCTGGTGTTGCCTGCCGGCGGAGCCGCACTTTGCTGGCTGTTGCTGATGACACTGTGGATGCCCCTGTTAAATTATTCGCAGGGCTACAAGGTGCTGGTAAAGAGAACCGTCACAGAAATTAACCCGTCCGGATGCGTGGAAACCTTGGGCTTAGGGCAAGGCCAAATTGCAGCGTTTTTGGTTTACGGCAACTTGCAACTAAGGCCAGCCCAGCACACCGCCACTTGTGCCTGGCTCTTAACAGAAGCAGGCACCGACATGGCACCTCCAAGCTCCATGAATACCAATTTATGGAATCTGGTGATGCCAATTAATCATCCGACAGATATGAGTCAATCAGTATTGTTATTCAAGCGGCGTTAAGACCTTGATGCGCTGCGGTGTAAATGTGATGGAAAACGTAGACCCTTTTCCTGGGCAACTTTCAATACCCAGCTCAGCGCCATGTCGCTGGCTAACATGTTTCACAATTGCCAAACCCAATCCGGTTCCCCCCGTCTCTCGAGAGCGGCTACGGTCTACACGGTAGAAACGCTCGGTAAGCCGGGGGATGTGCTCTGGCGCAATGCCACTGCCTTGGTCCTGTACGCTAAAAACCGCACCTCCAACGCTCAAAAGCGTCCAACGCACAACAATACCCTTGTCACCCGGCGTGTAACGAATAGCATTGCCAATTAAGTTGCTCATAGCGCTGTGAATTTCAGCGGCCGAGCCAGCAATCTCGGCATCTCCAAAAACTTCGAATTGAATGGCCTGCGGGCGCTTCCACAACACCGTAGAAAAGTTATGGGCTTCTTGCTCGCACTGAGCCAACAAGGTACGCACGGAAATCCAGTCGTGCGCGGGCGGCAAGGGGCTACCTTCCAAGCGCGACAACATCAACAGATCACTTACCAACGTTTGCATACGCTGCGCCTGCTGTGCCATAAGCGCCAAATATCGCTCCTGCTCTGAAGGCTCCAGCGATAGTGTTTGTAGCGTTTCAACAAAGCCCGCCAATACCGTCAAAGGCGTACGAATTTCATGCGAAACGTTGGCCACAAAATCGCGTCGCATAGCCTCTGCTTGCTCCACTGCAGTAATGTCGCGGGATAGCAGCAAACTCCTACCGTCACCGTACGGATGTATTTGGACTGACAACTTGACTGGCTTTGTCGCTGTACTGTCACGCCCCGGCATAACAACGTCACTCTGAAAAATACGATTGGCGTAATAAGTTGCAAACCCTGGATCGCGAACTAAATTTCCAAAATGCTGCAACATGTCGCGGCGCGCATCAAAACCAAAATGCGACGCAGCAGTCTGGTTAAACCACTCAATGCGACTGTTAGCGTCGAGCAATACAACTCCGTTTGGGGAGGCTTGCAGCGCTGCCAAAAAGTCTTGGAGCCGTCCGTCACTCTCTGCTTTGGCACGGTCCCGGGTACGGACTAATTTACGAACCCGATCAAACACCTCGCCCCACATACCTGAACGCAATGGGCTGTGCGCAACATCACCTTCTTTGAGCCAGCCCAACACTTTTGTGGCGCGAATAGTATCGAAAAGTAGCCACAGTAAAGCGCCCGAAAATGCCGCAGCGAAACTGCCAAATACTCGGTATTCAGTACTTACAACAAACCATGCTACCAACGCTGGAAGCGCTTGGCACAAAAAATACGAGAAGAAACGCCAAATCATGCGGACGCTGGCAGCGCTACTTCCGGCTTGGCTGTTAGTCGATAACCTGCTCCGCGCACGGTCTCTACCATGGCACCTGCTTGGGCCAGGGCTTCGCGCAGGCGCTTCACGTGCACGTCTACTGTACGCTCTTCAATATAGACATGGTCGCCCCAAACTTTGTCGAGCAACTGCGCCCGGCTATGCACCCGCTCCGAACTGCCCATGAAAAATTGCAAAAGTTTGAATTCTGTTGGGCCCAACTTAAGCGGCTGGTCTTGGTAAGAAACCCGATGCGTTGATGGGTCTAAAGTCAGCCCCGCGATAGTCAAGGCCTCGCCTACCGGCTCGGGAGCACGTCTGCGCAGCACTGCGCGCACACGTGCTAAAAGTTCTTTGGTAGAGAACGGTTTGGCAATGTAGTCGTCTGCGCCAGCATCCAACCCCGCGACACGATCCGACTCATCACCGCGCGCCGTCACCATGATGATGGGCACCTCCTTTGTACGCGGGTGTGCACGCCAGCGCTTAGCTAAAGTCAGACCGCTTTCGCCGGGCAACATCCAGTCCAACAGAATCAAATCGGGCACCGATGCGTCGATCTCAACCTGCGCACTTGCACTATCAATCGCCCACGTGGTGCGAAAGCCGTTATGCCGAAGATTCACCGCGATAAGCTCAGCAATTGCTGGCTCGTCTTCAACGACCAAAACGGCGGGCATGTTTCTCATGCTTGAGTCCTCATTTGATCACCGACTCGATTTTCTCCATGCTGGTATGGCGTACGTCTTCTCCCTTAACCACATAGATGATGAACTCGGCAATGTTCTTGGAATGGTCTCCAATCCGCTCAATCGCCTTGGCCAGGAACAGCAAATCCAAGCTTGGAGAAATCATGCGGGGATCTTCCATCATGTAGGTAATGAGCTTGCGCACAAAACCATCAAACTCCGCGTCGATCAAGTCGTCTTCTTTGAGAATAGCTACGGCTGCATTCACATCAAGCCGAGCAAACGCATCCAGCGCCTTGTTCAGCAATCCAGAGGCTAAATCAGACGCCACGCGAAGTTCTAGCGACGGCAACGCACGCGGTGAGCCGCTGTGAATAATGCTGCGCACCATGCGCGCGATTTTTTCCGCCTCGTCGCCGACACGCTCCAAATTAGCGGTGGTTTTGGAGATAGCAATTAGCAAACGTAAATCCCGTGCAGTCGGTTGTCGGCGGGCAATGATCGAGGACAGCAACTGATCAATCTCGATCTCCATGGCATTTACGCGCGCTTCGTTG
This sequence comes from Pseudomonadota bacterium, assembly GCA_041181325.1. Classification (GTDB taxonomy): domain Bacteria; phylum Pseudomonadota; class Gammaproteobacteria; order Burkholderiales; family Burkholderiaceae_C; genus Allorhodoferax. The sequence goes on along the minus strand of JBEGPS010000173.1, from coordinate 30 downwards.
GCGGAAACCTCATTTGACGCCTCAACGCTA
>JBEGPS010000172.1:0-4830 GCA_041181325.1 Pseudomonadota bacterium | reverse complement strand
AACTCAGCAGCACCTGACCCGGCCCGTCATCCACCATGTCCACCACCGTCGCGGGCAAGATGTTGAGTACGCTGGTAAGTTCCGGCTTTTGCAGAGACACGCTGACATCGCGCGCCTGAATGCGCACGCGCACCTTTGTACCCGTGGGCAGTGGTGTAGCGCGGGTTTGCGGCAGCACCAGGGTGCCGCCTGCAAACTCCAGCATGCACATTAGCGCGTCCGGTGAGTGGTCGCAGATGCGCGCTTCTATCAACGCGGCAGCGCCGTCGCCATGGGCTAAGGGCAAATCCAGTCGCGTCATCAAGTCCATCACCGGGCCGCTGTCGCGTACCTGGCCTGCATCCAGCAGCACCACGTGGTCGGCCAAACGGGCCAGCTCGTCCAGAGAGTGGGTGACGTACACCACGGGGATGTCGAGTTGCTCGTGCAGTTGTTCCAGCCACGGCAATATTTCGGCTTTGCGCTGGGCATCCAGCGCGGCCAGCGGTTCGTCCATAAGCAAAATTTTGGGGCTGGTGGCCAGTGCACGCGCAATGGCCACACGCTGGCGCTCACCACCCGAAAGTTCATGCGGCATGCGTGCCAACAGGTGGCCTATGCCTAGCAGTGCCAGTGCCTGGTCCCAGCCCACGCGGCGCTGTACGGGTGGTGTGCGGTTAAAGCCAAACTGCAAATTGCCCTGCACGCTCAGGTGCGGCAACAGACTAGCTTCTTGAAACACATAGCCCAGCGCGCGCTGGTGCACGGGGCGAAACACGTCGCTGGCAGTGTCTTGCCACACCTCGCCCGCCACACACACGCGGCCCGTGGCGCGGGGCTCCAGCCCGGCCAGCACGCGCAGGCACGTGGTTTTGCCTGAGCCTGAGGGGCCAAACAGCACGGTCACACCATGCGCGGGTAACAGCGTGTTGACGTTGAGGGCGAAGCCGTTGCGCTGGAGTTGCACGTTGAATTCCATCGCGGGCTTTGGCGTGACCGGCGGGCGTGTTGCGCTCATGGCATGCCCTGCTGTGGCTGGGTTTGTTGCTTGTAGTTGCGCTGGCTGCGCTGGTTGTAAACGTTCAGCGCCAGCAGCACCGCAAACGCAAATACCAGCATCACCGCCGCCAGTCGATGTGCATCGGCATATTCGCCCGCTTCTACATGGTCATAAATCTGCACCGACACCACGCGCGTCACGCCGGGGATGTTGCCACCCACCATCAGCACCACGCCAAACTCGCCAATGGTGTGGGCAAAGCTCATGATGGTGCCGGTGATCAAGCCGGTTTTGCACAGGGGCAAGACCACATGAAAAAACGTATCCAGTTTGGATGCGCGCAGCGTGGCGGCCACTTCCAGCGGGCGCTCGCCCAACGCTTGCATGGCGTTGTGCACTGGCTGCACCATGAAGGGCAGAGAATAGAACACAGAGCCCACTACCAGCCCTGCAAAAGTAAAGGGTAGTACTCCCCAACCCAGCGCTTGCGTCCACTGGCCTATCGGCCCATGCGGCCCCATGCCCATCAGCAGGTAAAAGCCCAATACAGAGGGTGGCAATACCAGCGGCAACGCGACCAGCGCAGCCACCAACTTGCTGGCCCACGACTGCGAGCGTGCCAGCCACCACGCCAGCGGCGTGCCCAGCACCAACAAAATGACCGTAGTCAGCGCAGCCAATTGCAGCGTGAGCGCAATGGCTTGTAAGTTGGCGTCCGAAAACAGCATGGCCGGGTTCACAACTCGTACCCGTAGGACCGAATCAGGTCTTTGATGTTGGGGCTTTTGAGCAATTGCATTAGCGCTTGCGCGGCTTGATTGCCAGCACCGTGCTTGAGCACCACTGCATCTTGGCGAATCGGGTCATACAAGTTTTGCGGCGTTACCCACATGGAGCCACTTTTGAGCCTGCCGCCCTCCAGCACTTGCGAGAGTGCTACAAAGCCCACATCGGCATTGCCGGTGGCGGCAAAAGTGTAGGTTTGGCCAATGCTTTCGCCCTGCACCAGCTTGGGTGCCAGCGCTGCACCCAGGCCCAGTTTGTCCATCACCTGTACGGCTGCCACGCCATACGGCGCGACTTTGGGGTTGGCATAGGCCACTTTGCCCAGGTTGGCTTGCTTTAGCACGCTTCCCGCAGCATCTACCCGCGCGGCGTTGGCCGACCACAGCACCAGCTTGCCCGTGGCATAGGTAAAGCGGCTGCCGGCTTGTGTGAGGCCTTCTTTCTCCAGCCTCTGGGGTGTTTGCGTATCTGCAGCCAGCAGCACGTCAAACGGTGCGCCGTTTTGTATTTGTGCGTATAGCTTGCCAGTAGAGCCCAGCGTTACCGCGATGGTGTGACCGGTGGTTTTTTGCAGCACGGCGGCAATGGCTTTGATCGGCTCGGCAAAGTTGGCCGCCACAGCGATGTGGGCCACCTGGGCTTGTCCGGCCACACACTGATGCCCGCCGCACAGGGCCAGCAGGGCCACAAACCAAAGATGTACCGACCACTGCGCCATGTTTCGCTGCGTTTCGCTTTTGTTGAATGCAAGTGCGAAAGTATAGGAGGGGGCGTTACCCCCAAGAGGCTCGGGGCCGCAGCATCAATTCATGATGGCAGACGCACCTTTTTCCAAGCCTGCGACCGCATGGCTTTGTGCAATATTGGCATGGATGCTGGCGCGGTGGTGATCGCCTTTTTCGTGCAAGCGTGCAGCCTCGTAGTGGTGTTTGCTCGCGCGTTCATGGCTTTCTGCCGCGTTACGGTGCTGGTCCTGGGGGGTGTTTAAGGTGTTTCGGTGGACGTAGTCGCTAATGTTGATCATTGCCAGCTCCTTGCGGTAAGAATGAACTTGATGCTAGAACGACCCTAGTTGGCCTTCTGTGCTCTTACCCACTTAGCACCGCAAGGGCTGTAGCAACACCACTAGCGCGCCCGCGCCGCCTTGGGCTGGCGGCGCTTGCACAAAGGCCACCACCTCGCTCTTTTGCACCAGCCAGCGGTGTACTTTGTCTTTGAGCACTGGCGTTTTTCCGGGTGAGCCCAGCCCCTTGCCAGTGACCACCCGCACGCAGCGTATGCCCTGCTTGTGTGCGTCACGCACAAAGGTGGTGAGCGTGGCACGGGCCTCGTCGGTGCGCAGGCCGTGCAAGTCCACTTGCCGTTGAATCGACCACTGTCCTCGGCGCAGCTTGTGCAACACATCGGTCCCCACGCCCGGGCGACGAAAGCTAAGCAGCGCGTCTGTTTCCAACAGAGTGGTGATGTCCACCTCGTCGCTGATGGCCTCTTGCAGCGCGGCAGCCTCGTCCAGCATGTGCTGTTTGGGTATGGGCTTGGGGCGCTCGGGCGTCAGCTCGGCGCGCTTGGGTGGTACCAACGTTTGCACTTTGCCAATGGCGGCCTGAAACAGGTTGCTGGCCGCTGCCTTGCGTTTGGCATCAGCCGCAGTCTGGGCGGCCAGTGCTGCAGCGCGTTGGGCTTGCGCTTCAATTTCTTTTTTTACCGACTTCAGGTCGGCCAGTGAGTTGATCTTCACATCAGCCCCTGTTCGGCCATAGACAATGCTTGGCCCGGTGCCACGATGATGTGGTCTAACACCCGTACATCCACGAGCGCGAGCGCGGCCTTCAGGGTGTTGGTAAGTGCTTCGTCGGCGCGGGATGGTTGAACAGAGCCGCTAGGGTGGTTGTGGGCTAGCACCACGGCCGCAGCCTGGTGGTGCAAGGCGCGAATGACTACTTCGCGGGGGTAGACGCTGGTTTGGGTCAGCGTGCCCCGAAAAAGCTCCTCCATCGCCAGCAATTTGTTTTGCACATCCAGGAACACCACCGCAAACACCTCGTGCGCGCGGGCTGCCAGGTGCAGTTGCAAGTAATGTTTAACGGCATGGGGATCGGCAAACACGGCACGCTCGGTGAGCTGTTGGGCCATGGCACGGCGGGCCAGCTCCAAGACGGCCACGATTTCGGCACGCTTGGCCGGCCCCAGGCCTTTAACGCGCTTCAGGTCGTCTGCTGTGGCATGCAATAAGCCTGAAATACCCCCAAAGCCCCCGTCGGCTGTGCGTAAGCCGCTATCATTTTTTAGTTGCAGAAGTTCGTCGGCCATCTGCAAAACGCCCTTGCCTTTGATTCCGGTGCGCAGCAACAAAGCCAGCAATTCGGCATCACTGAGCGCGCCAGCACCCCGCGCCAGCAGCTTTTCGCGTGGACGGGCGTCTGGGGGAAGGTCTTTGAGTGGCATGAAATTGGCCCGTACGGGCTGAGCGGATGCGCAGGTTTCTACAATACAGCTCAGTTTATCGGGACTTTTATGACCTCAGTGCTTCCCCGTGTTCAAGCGGGCTCCTTTCTTACTTTGCATTACCGCCTGGGCGGCCCTGCGGGGGACATCATTAACACCTTCGACGGCAAGCCCGCCACCTTGAGTCTGGGTACTGGCGAGCTTTCACCTGCCGTCGAGGCCTGCCTGATCGAAATGGAAGAGGGCGCGCGTGCCACTTTTGAGCTGCCCGCAGGGGCCGCGTTTGGCGAACGCAACCCCGACATGCAGCAGTGGCTGGCGCGCAAGGTGCTTCGCGACATGGGTGACCCGCTAGAAACTTATAACGTGGGCGATGTGGTGCAGTTCCCTACGCCCGACGGTCAGGGCCAGTTTGCGGGTGTGGTGCTGCAGTTGCGTGGCGAAACACTGGCAGAGCAAGCTGTGCTGTTTGACTTCAATCACCCATTGGCAGGTCAGCCGGTGACATTTGAAGTGCAACTGATCGGAGTGCTATGAGCCCGGAAAAGGAAATCCTGCTGGCCGAACCCCGCGGTTTTTGCGCCGGTGTGGACCGGGCGATCGAAATTGTCGACCGCGCC
>JBEGPS010000171.1:0-3402 GCA_041181325.1 Pseudomonadota bacterium | reverse complement strand
GTCGCGGCGGCAGTGGATGGGGTCTGCTACTCAGCGCACCCAAGCGCACTTGGCCAGCCTGGCATCGTGCGCCGCCGCACAGTCAGGCCCGGTGAGGCGCAATTATGGTTCCCCAACCGCGAGAAACACCCATGAATCAATCACCCTCACTCCTGCTGCCAGCTAGTGAACCTGCAGACGAAGACCTGGCCCAGCAGGCCCTGCCTGGCCATGGCATTCCGTCGCAAGACCCGGACCCCGCAGCGCAAACAGCGCTAGACCCCACCGAGGCGAACCGTGAGGCCAACTCGGTGCTGGTAGGCGGTGGTATGGTGGCCGGCATGGCTACCGGTGCCGCCGTAGGGGTGGCAGTGGCGGGCCCGGTAGGCGTAGTGGTTGGGGCCACGCTGGGGGCAGTGGCCGGCGCATTGGGCGGTGCCATGGGAGGGACTAAGTAGCGCGCTACATCTCGCGCATAGGCTGGCTTTTTTGCACCGTCCTGCACATTGAGGTGGGCGCAAGGCGCATACGTTGATAACGCAGCGCCTTATTGGTAGCGCCGTATTACTTGGCGATGGCCGCTTTGGCGGCATGGGTCATGTGCTTGACCCCCTGTTTGGCGTCACCAATGGCTTTTTCTGCATTGCCCAAGGCTTGCTTTTGCAGGCCTTTGAGTTGCTGCTTCTGGCTGCCTACGGCTTTGCCAGCGGTTTCTTGCACTTTACCGGCGATGGTGTGGGCGGTTCCCGAGACTTGGTCTTTGTTCATGGTGGTAACTTTTCAAAAAAATAGTGAATGGTCCTGTGCGCATGTCAGGGCACACGCAGTCACGGTACGCGTTGAAGACGCCGCCCTCTGTGCGGGCGCACACAGAAGCCGCAGACGCACCACGCCGCCGCCTGTGCATAGCTTTGGTGCAGTGCACAATTTCAGTGCTCCTGCCTGCCCGTAGCACACCAAAAAGCTGGCACGCTCATTGCATTGTTAACCCCAAGACCGGCAACGGTTATGCACAGCGCCCCGTCCAACGTCGGGCAAGGCACTGGCAAAAAGGACAAAGGCGTCCCCACAGGTTCATACGCGCACAGCGCTGTTGAGCCACGTGCGGACGCCTTTTTTATTTTCTTTTTTATATTCGGAGTATTGCCATGACTGATCTTCTGAAAACCAAACTCAGCCGCCGCGCTGTGCTGCAAACCGCCGCAGTAGGCGCTATTGGAATCAACCCCGCACTGCGCGCTGCGGTTTATGCCGCAGGCTCGGATGCACCCGAAAAAACCGAGGTCAAGATTGGCTTCATTCCGCTGACGGATTGCGCCAGCATCGTCATGGCGTCTGTATTGGGCCTGGACCAAAAATACGGCGTCAAGATCATCCCCACCAAAGAGTCCAGCTGGGCCAGCGTGCGCGACAAGGTCATGAGCGGCGAAAACGACTTCACCCACATGCTGTACGGTCAGGCCTACGGCGTGCACCTTGGCGTGGGCGGAGCCAAAAAAGACATGGCAGTGCTGATGACGTTGAACCAAAACGGCCAAGCTATCACGCTGTCTAAAAAGCTGGCTGAAAAAGGCGCGGTTGACGGCCCCAGCCTGGCCAAGCTGATGCAAACCGACAAGCGTGAATACACCTTCGCGCAAACCTTCCCCACAGGCACCCACGCCATGTGGCTGTACTACTGGATGGCGGCCAACGGCATCAACCCGCTGAGCGACGCCAAGGTCATTACCGTGCCGCCACCGCAAATGGTGGCCAATATGCGCGTGGGCAATATGGATGGCTACTGCGTGGGCGAGCCCTGGAACCACCGCGCCATCATTGACGGTATTGGCATCACCGCCATGACCACCCAAGACATCTGGAAAGACCACCCTGAAAAAGTGCTTGCCACCACCGGCGACTTTGCCAAGAAAAACCCCAACACCTGCCGCGCCGTAACCGCCGCCATTCTGGAAGCTGGCAAGTGGATTGACGCCAACTTGTCCAACAAAAACAAGATGGCCGAAACCATTGCCGACAAGTCGTATGTGAACACCAGCGTGGACGCTATCAACCAGCGCATTTTGGGTCGCTACCAAAACGGCCTGGGCAAGACGTGGGATGACCCGAACTACATGAAGTTTTTCAACGACGGCGCGGTCAACTTCCCTTACCTGAGCGACGGCATGTGGTTCCTGACGCAGCAAAAACGCTGGGGCTTGCTCAAAGAGCACCCCGATTATTTGACCGTGGCCAAACAGATCAACCAGATCGAGCTCTACAAGCAAGCCGCCACTGCCACCAAAACGTCCGTGCCCAAAGACGTGATGCGCACCGCCAAGCTGATGGACGGCGTGGTGTGGGATGGCAAAGACCCCAAGAAATACGCCGACGGCTTCAAAGTCAAGGCCTAACCTTTCACTCACCGCAAGGAGACCACCATGGTCAGTGCCGTTTTTCACTCCCCATTAGCCGCTTCAGCCGCATCGGTCGAGGAATCTGCTATGAAAAGAGAAGCTGCTCACGCACAGCCCACGAGGGCTACAAGCCAAAAAGACTCAAAACCTGTGGTCAAGCGCCCGTCCAAACCCGGCTACGACTGGAACGGCCTGCTAATGGCCGTGCTGCCCCCGGTGCTGGGCTTGGCCCTGCTGGTGGCTATTTGGGCGGTGGTGAGCATCGGCACCAAAAACAGCATTCCCAGCCCCTGGGAAACGCTGCAACAGGCCATCACCATCTTCAGCGATCCGTTCTACCGCAAAGGGCCGAACGACCAGGGCGTGGGATGGAACGTGCTGATGTCGCTGCAACGCGTGGCACTGGGCTTTGGCCTGGCCGCTGGAGTGGGCATTCCGCTGGGCTTCATGATTGGCCGCTTTGACTTTTTAAGCCGCATGTTTAACCCGCTCATCAGCCTGCTGCGACCGGTGTCACCACTGGCGTGGTTGCCGATTGGTTTGTTGGTATTCAAAGGGGCCAACCCCGCCGCTATTTGGACGATTTTTATCTGCTCCATTTGGCCCATGGTGATCAACACCGCAGTGGGTGTGCAGCGCGTGCCGCAGGACTACATGAACGTGGCCCGCGTGCTGAACCTGAGTGAATGGAAGATCATCACCAAAATCTTGTTCCCCTCGGTGTTGCCTTACATGCTGACGGGTGTGCGCCTGGCCGTAGGCACAGCGTGGCTGGTGATTGTGGCCGCTGAGATGCTGACCGGCGGCGTGGGTATTGGCTTCTGGGTGTGGGACGAGTGGAACAACCTGAACGTCAAGAACATCATCATCGCCATCTTCGTGATTGGCATTGTCGGGCTGGTACTGGAATACGCCCTGATCAAAATTGCAACCGCATTTACGTTTGAAGAAGTGAAAAGCTAGAGGCCTTGCGGGACAGATCTTTAGCTCTGCCCCCAACATGAAAGAAAACCATGCAAAAGTTCAT
>JBEGPS010000170.1:0-3185 GCA_041181325.1 Pseudomonadota bacterium | reverse complement strand
CGCGGTAGTCCAAACCGAGCAAGTGCGTGCCGAGCTGCTGGCGCACGCCCCCGATGGCGTAGACCCCGGCAAAACCGTGTGGGTGGGCTTGCAACTCATCCACCAGCCCCACTGGCACACCTACTGGAAGAACGCGGGCGACTCCGGCCTGCCCACCCAACTGCAATGGACGCTGCCCGAGGGCATAACCGCGAGCGACATTGCCTGGCCCGCACCCCAAAAAATTGCCATCGGCAGCCTGGCCAACTATGGCTATGAGGGCACCGTGCTGCTGCCCGTGCCGCTGACCATTGGCCCCAGCTTTAGGGCGGGCGCTTCGAGCAAAGACCTGGAAATCAAACTATTTGCCAGCTGGCTGGTGTGCCGCACCGAGTGCGTGCCGCAAGAGGGCAACTTTGTGCTGCGCATTCCGGCCCAGGGCTCCACCGCGCTGCGTGGCGCAGACTTTGACGCTGCGCAGCCCCAAGCATTTGCGGGCCCGGCGGTGGCGGCGGTGGCTGCCGAAGGCATCACCTTCACCGTGGGCGGCCTGCCCGCAGCGTGGGCGGGCAAGCCGCTGAATCTGTTCCCGGAGACCACCGAAATTATCGAGGCCGCCGCCTCGCCCTCTAGCGTGCCCAGTGCGGGCCTGGGCGCGGCGCAGAGCTGGAGGGGCAATGTCTGGTCGGCCCGCGTGCCGCTGTCTGCGCTGCGGTCTGAGAGCCCCACCACGCTGCCGCTGGTACTCACGCAAGGCGGCCAAGCACTGCACATCGTGGCCCAGGTAGAGGGCACTTGGCCCGCCGTTGCGGCTTTGCCGGTGGCAGGCGTGTCACCCGCGCTGCAGGCCGCGCTGGATGCAAATGCCAAAAACACCGCCACCGCACCGCCTGCCGACGCGGGCCTGGGCACCTGGGCCATAGCGCTCGGTGCCGCCGTGTTGGGCGGGCTGATTTTGAACCTGATGCCCTGCGTGTTTCCGGTGCTGGCCATCAAGATGCTCAGCCTGGCCCGGCAAGGCAACGCCACCAGCACACTGCGCCACAGTCACCGAGCGCAGGGGCTGGCCTACACCGCTGGCGTAGTGGTGTCGTTCATGGCGCTGGGCGGCCTGATGCTGGCCCTGCGCGCCGGGGGCGAGCAGTTGGGCTGGGGCTTTCAGTTGCAGTCGCCGCCCGTGCTGGTCGGCTTGGCGGTGCTGTTTACCTTGCTGGGCCTGAACTTGCTGGGGCTGCTGGAAGTAGGCAACGTGATGCCCAGCCGCCTGGCTAGCCTGCAGTTGAGCCACCCACTGGGCGACGCGTTTCTGACCGGGGTGCTGGCCGTGGCCATTGCGTCGCCCTGCACTGCGCCGTTTATGGGCGCGTCGCTGGGCTACGCCATTGCCCTGCCCGCGGCGCAGGCGCTGGGCATTTTTGCGGCGCTGGGCCTGGGGCTGGCGCTGCCGTATTTGGCGGCCAGCTGGGTGCCCGCGGTGGTGGGCTGGCTGCCACAACCGGGCGCATGGATGAACACGCTGCGCAGCTTTATGGCGTTTCCCATGTGGGCCACGGTGGTGTGGCTGGTATGGGTGTTGGGGCATTTAACCGGGGTGGACGGTGCGGCCAGCCTGTTGGCGCTGCTGCTGGGTCTAGGCATGGTGGCCTGGGCGCTGCAACTGCCGGTGCAAAGCAAGCAAGGCGGCAAAAGCGGACGACGTGTGCCGTGGGTTGCTATTATTTCAATAGCTGCTTACGCACTATTGGCGTGGGCTATAGGTCCAAATACCTTAAGACTGGACGACTCTGTGCCGCAGGGCTCGGGGATGTCAGCTAACGCGTCGAACACTGCGCGCGGCACCGATTGGCAAGCCTGGGCGCCGGGCCGGGTAGAGGCCGAGCTGGCGGCGGGCAAGCCAGTGTTTGTAGACTTCACTGCCGCGTGGTGCATCACCTGCCAGGTCAACAAGAAGACCACCTTTGCCAACCCCGATGTGCAACAGCGTTTTGCGGCCAAAGGCGTTACCCTGTTGCGTGCCGACTGGACGCGACGCGACCCCGCCATCACATTGGCGCTGCAAGCGCTGGGGCGCAGCGGTGTGCCGGTGTATGTGCTGCACCAAGCAGGCAAGCCGCCGGTGGTGTTTTCTGAAATTTTGAGCAGCGGCACTTTGAGCGCTGCACTGGACCAGCTATGAACACCACGCCCACCAGCACCCAGGCCGTCGCCGAAGCAGATGCCGTCAAGGCCATCCTGTCCCGCCCCGGCACCATTGCCGTGGTGGGCTTGTCGCCCAAAACCCACCGCGCCAGCTACGAGGTATCGGCCTACATGCAGCAACAGGGCTGGCGCATCATCCCCGTCAACCCGCTGGCCAAGGTGCCCGAGATTCTGGGCGAAAAGGTCTATGCCAGCCTGACGGAAGCCGCCGCGCATCACCCCATCGACCTGGTAGACGTGTTTCGCAACAGCGAAGACGTACCCCCGATTGCCTTGGATGCCATTGCCATCGGCGCCAAAGCGCTGTGGCTGCAACTCGGTATTAGCCACGACGCCGCCTGCGACAGCGCCCGCGCTGCCGGCCTGCAAGTGGTGCAAAACAAGTGTTTGCTGGTGGAGCACGCGCGCCAGGCGCGCTAACCACACCCCACGACCACACCCGCCAAGCGCCACGGCTTTAAGAGCCGCGCAAGACTGAACTGCGACAATATTCCCTATGACTGAAACCACCCAAGCCACCACCTTCGACACCCTGCACAACCCCACCTTTCTGCAAGCCTGCATGCGCCAGGCAACGCCGCACACGCCCCTGTGGCTGATGCGCCAGGCGGGCCGTTATTTGCCGGAATATGTGGCCACGCGGGCCAAAGCGGGCAGCTTTATGGGCCTGGCCACCAACCGCGACTACGCCACCGAAGTGACGCTGCAGCCACTAGAGCGCTACCCACTGGATGCCGCCATTTTGTTCAGCGACATCCTGACTGTGCCGGACGCTATGGGCTTGGGTTTGAGCTTTGCACAGGGCGAAGGCCCACGTTTTGCCCACCCGATCAAAACCGAGGCCGATGTGGCCAAGCTCGAAGTGCCCGACATGGCCAAGCTGCAGTACGTGTTTGACGCGGTGAGCAGCATCCGCAAAGCGCTCACGCAAGATGGCAAGGGCCGTGTGCCACTGATTGGTTTTAGCGGCAGCCCCTGGACACTGGCCTGCTACATGGTCGAAGGCA
>JBEGPS010000169.1:0-11518 GCA_041181325.1 Pseudomonadota bacterium | reverse complement strand
GTCTTGCGAAATCTAACATCTCCGGCTATACCCGGGTGACAGCAGCCACATTCGCCAAGCACGCATCACATAACACCTTTGCCCTATCTGCCGACTCTGCCTCAGCATAGCAGCGCAGTTCAGGCGCGTTGCCGCTGGGGCGCAGGTGGACGATGTCGCCATTGGCAAAGCTTACACGTAGGCCATCGGTCTGGTTGGTGGCCACAACCGTACCCGAATCGGGCGCCAAGGTTTGAGCCATAGCCACAGCGTCACCTTGCAACTGGGCCAACAGCGCGCGGCTCTTATCAATGGCAAAGTTTTGTAACCGGTCACTCGCAGTGAAGCGCTTGGGCAAATCGGCGCTCAGGTCTGACAGCTTGCAACCGCGCTGGCGGGCCAGAACTAACAGCGCCAACATGGGCAACACCGCATCGCGGGTAGGCAACGCCTTCAGGCTTCGTCCACTCTGCTGCACATCACTACCCAACAAAAATCCGCCATTGGCTTCATAGCCCACTACCGGACCGACCGGACTACTTTGCGCCACTTGCATTTGCGCCAGCGTCTCGTCCATGCCTGCAATCACATAGGGCGAGCCAATGCGCGTGCGCAGCACCTGGTCAAATACGCCGCACAACTCCACCGCCGTGTTACTGCTGACCGGCGTGACTACTACCTGCGCATGCAACGCCTGGGCGCACAAAATGCCCACCAAGTCGCCACGCAACCACTCGCCGCACTCATCGCCGATCAGCGGCCGATCGGCATCGCCGTCGGTAGACAGCAGCGCGTCAAAAGTGTGCTGTGTGGCCCATAGCCGGGCTTGCGCCACGTCTTCAGGGCGCACGGCCTCAGTATCTATGGGCACAAAGGTTTCGGTGCGACCCAGGCTGGTGACCTGGGCGCCGAGGGCCTGCAGAATGGTACGCAACACATCGCGCCCCACGCTGGAGTGTTCGTACACTGCCACCTGCGCGCCGGCCAGGGCATCCGAGCCAAAGTAGTCCAGATAACGCTGTACATAGGCAGCACTGGCTCTGGCATCCGGCACGGGCAACACGGCATTGACCACTGCGTCGGGCACGTCCACTTGCGCAGCCAGCATGGCCTGCTCATCGGCCTTAGAAATCTCGCCATCCGCACGGTAGAACTTGATGCCGTTGCGGTCAAACGGAATGTGGCTTCCGGTCACCACAATGCTTGGGGCGCCCAACTGCGCGGCATAAAAGGCCAATGCTGGCGTGGGCAGCGCGCCCGCATATACAAACGTACGCCCGCTTGCCACAACGGCTGCGGCACAGGCCGCTGCAATACGCGGGCTGCTTGGGCGCAGGTCATGTCCCAGCACAACGCAGGTTGCGCCCGGAGCCACGCTTTGCAAAAAAGCTGCCGTATAGGCCCAGCAAAGGTCGTCGCCCATGTCAGCCACCAGCCCACGAGCACCACTGGTGCCGAACGCCACGCCAGATTGCTTAACCAACGCGTTTAAAGAATGAATGCTCATAGCTACCTTTAAAAAATCTACCCACCATAGCCCTGCGGATTACCGCTCTGCCAACGCCATGTGTCCACACACATGGTTTGCAAATCACGTGTTGCCTGCCAACCAAGCAATTCCTTCGCCAACGTTGGTTCGGCATAGCAGGCCGCGATATCTCCCGGTCTGCGGGGTTGCACCTGATAGGGGATGGGTTTGCCGCTAGCCGATTCAAATGCCTTCACCATATCCAGTACGCTGTAGCCCACACCAGTGCCCAGATTGATTGCCAGGCACAGGCCCTTGGCACTGCCGGGCAGCGGACGACCCAGTGCCTCCAGGGCGCGCAAATGCCCCAAGGCCAGGTCCACCACATGGATGTAGTCACGCACGCCCGTGCCATCGGGTGTTGCGTAATCGTTACCCCACACGTTCAGGAACTCGCGCCGGCCGACGGCCACCTGTGCCACAAAGGGCAGCAGGTTGTTGGGGACGCCCTGCGGGTCTTCGCCTATCAGTCCGCTCTCATGTGCGCCCACCGGGTTGAAATAGCGCAGGATGCCGAAACGCCAACTGTCATCACCCGCAAAGGCATCGCGCAGCATGTCTTCAATTACCAGCTTTGTACGACCATATGGGTTGGTGGCAGACAGGGGGTGGTCTTCGGTCAGCGGCAGGCGCTGAGGGTCGCCATACACCGTGGCCGATGAGCTGAACACCAGGGTCTTGACGTTGCATGTGTCCATCGCCTCGAGCAGGCGCAATGTACCCACCACGTTATTGTCGTAATAGCGCAGCGGCTGCTGCACCGACTCGCCCACCGCCTTGAGCCCGGCAAAGTGGATTACCGCCTCTGCACCACTCTCGCGCAGGGCGCGTGTGAGCGTAGCGCCATCACGAATGTCGGCCGTCACACGCGCTATTTCCTTGCCGCTGATGCGCTCTACCCGATTCAGTGATTCGGGGTTGCTGTTGCAGTAGTTGTCCAGTACGGTGACGTTGTAGCCGGCGTTCAACAGCTCAAGGCAGGTGTGGCTGCCTATATAGCCGGCACCGCCGGTAACGAGGATGTTCATATAGAGGCTCGCTTTTTTGAATTGGAAACGGTGGTGCTATTGGGTCGATCCACAGCAACGCAACACTTTTCGATCAGCGTGAAAAGGTCAGCAGCGACCACAGGCTTTGGCAAATGATCGTCCATACTTGCTTCAATGCACTGATTTGCTGGCATGCCCCCGGCGCTCGAGGAGCGCAGACCACCGCATCTGATTTATCGATTGGTTTTCCACCAGAAGCACGTTGAGTTGGCGCGGCGCTGTTTGTTCACAAGGTTGTGTCATAGATTGCGGATTTGATGTGAGCCTTCATAGTACCGACCAACTCCATGCATATGTGTCACAACTGTGAAATACCGTCAAATGCAACATTGACCTGACCTGCTCCCCCGAATTCCGCTGGTTCCAAACTGGATCTTAGTGGATTGCATGATGTCATTTATTGTGGGTGTTTGCTTCATACGGGTATTTCGTAGAGTTCGATAGGAAGCTGATCCGGGTCCTGAAAAAACAAAAAATATCTGCCTGTGTATTCGTCAAGACGTACGGGTTCAAAGATGATTCCGGCCTCCGTCAGGTACTCGACCCACGCGTGCAGATCTGATACCGTAAATGCCAAGTGCCGCAGGCCGCAGGCCTCAGGATAGGACGGGCGCTGTGGGGCCTGTGGCATGGAAAACAGTTCAACTTGCCCACCATCCGGCAATTGCAAATCTAGCTTCCATGAGTCTCGCTCAGGGCGATAATTTTCGGCGAGTACACGCAGACCCAATACTTCGCTGTAAAAGTGCCTTGATACGCTGTAGTCGCTACAAATAATGGCTGCATGGTGAATGCGAAGTAATCGTGGTGCTTGGCTCATGGGCTTCACTTATGGTAGGTGTCATCAAACCAGTACTCTTTTTTGCACTCCGCCTGCGGTGTGATCAAAATGGGCTTCGCTCCACGCAAGATGAGCTACAACCGAAAGTCGGAGCCTCCGCACAGAAAAAAGGGTTGAATCAACATGGAGCGAAGGTGTTCAGTTTGTACAGGCAAGCGTCAGGCGCGGGCATCACCCCAGCGCAAATGGGTGGTGTCGTCACCGCTGTACAAAATTTCGCCATGCCGGTCTACGCAGTATTGGCGTGACACGATCATTTCGTTGAAGTGTGTATCAGCCGGAATGCGGGTGTATTCAAAGATCACACTACGGGTGACCTTGGCCCCGGATCGCACAACGCTGCCGTGACCAATCCAGGCAGGTCCGATAATGGTGGCACCCGGCTCAATTCGCACACTAGAGCCAAAATACACAGGCCCTTCAATTTTTACGTCATCCCAGGGGATGGATGTGTTCAAACCGACCCAGACGCCAGGACGCACCTCTTTGCCAGGCATCCGCATGTCGGCAATTTCACCTTTGATGACGCGTTGCAGTACCGACCAATAGTCACTGACTTTTCCGATGTCGATCCAATTAAAAGGGCGGTTTTGGACGAAGAATGGCAGTTCCTGAGACACCAACTGCGGAAATAGATCCGCACCAATGTCGTATGTTTTTCGCGGAGGAACCAGAGAGAGCGCTTCTGGTTCGAAAATATAAATACCGGTGCTCGCCAGTCGCGACTTGGCATCGCGCGGCTGTGGCTTTTCTTGAAATGACAAAATTCGCTGCTGCGCATCAGCCACTACGATGCCATAGGATGAAACTTCCTCTAATGGGACATCCATAGCAACAACGCTAGCTATTGCCCCCTTTGCTTTGTGCTCCTCGATCGCCGCGGTAATGTCCAAATCGATCAGCGCGTCACCACACAGTACCAGTGTGGTTTCGTCAAAAAAGCCACTAAAGTCTTGGATCTTTCGCATACCACCTGCTGAGCCCATGGGTTTGGGCAAAATGTCTCCGTGGTCGCGGATGCCTTCATATGAATAGCCGATTTCCACGCCCCAGCGACTGCCGTCACCAAAGTATTCTTCAATGCGTTGATGGTGATAGGCCACGTTGATCATGATCTCGTGAATGCCGTGGCGCGCAAGGTGCTCGATGAGGTATTCCATCACGGGCTTGCCCAAGAGGGGGACCATGGGTTTTGGTAAATCGCGAGTCAGGGGCCGAACACGTGTGCCCTGCCCTGCGGCAAGTATCATTCCTTTAGTCATTTATTCTCCTTGGTTATTTGGTTGTGTCGTTGGATACGGTGGTGTACTGGGCGCTGTATGCTTGCAGTGCCAAGGTGCCAAATTCCTTGGGCATTACATACTCGAAATTGAGCCCAATCAGGTAACTTTGCGCGTGCGGCGTAATGTGGGCGACGCGTAGCTTGCCTAGGTGAACTTTGTTGTCTTTCCATTGGAGGATTGCGGCCTCGGTGAGGCTATTCAAAAGTGGCATGTCGCCGCAGAGGTCGTCCCATTCAACGGCCAGACCACCCAAACTGACGTTTTCTACACGGCAAATAATGTCATTAAGGTGAGGGTCAACCGAACTAAAGTGTAAGAAGTGTTGCTCTTGCGCGGAGCAGCGAAAGCTGTCTCGTGACTGGGAAATATCAATCCATTCGGGAAAACTCAGTGTGAAACAGTCCGTAGTGCCAGGCTTTGCGCGCATCTGTCCTGAAGCCAGAAAATTTGCACCACCAGAGGTAGACCCAATTGCCGCATAGGCAACCTCACTGCCATGGTGAGCTTCACCCATGCCAGTGCAAACGACTTCTAACTCTCCGCCGTCGCCGTCGCCGTCTACATCGACTAGCATGGCCGAAACAGGCTTGTCTTTGTACCTAGACATGAGAAGCAACGGAATTCGTTGCTTCCGGTGCCAGTCAAAGCAAGCACGAATTTCCCGGGGATAATCTATTTTAGGTAGCGGCAGGTGGTAGCTCATAGATTCGGTGTGTCATTTAGCGATGTGCCGAGAATACGCAGCTAGGCCTAGACAACTGTTATGTAAATGTGAACTGCGTTGTGTTGCCTTAATCAGTGAAGGTAGATCGACATGCATATTGGCGTACTTGAAGATGATCCGGATCAGCAGGCGCTGATGAAATTATGGCTTTGCAGCGCACAGCACAGCGTCGATATTTTTGGCACCGTAGCAGATATGCTAAGCGCCCTCAAGGGAGGTAGCTTTGATGCTTTGTTGTTGGATTGGATCTTGCCAGATGGAAATGGCGGAGAAATTGTACGCTGGGTGCGCCAAGGACTCGGTTGGCATTTTGCGATCCTGGTGCTGACCTCGCGCGACGACGAGCAGACAGTTGTGGAGGCGTTGCAAGCAGGTGCTGATGACTTTATCGTCAAACCGGCCAAGCAGCTGGAGCTCAGTGCGCGCATTCAGTCCGCGGCACGCCGCGCCAAGCCGGGCGGCTTGCCGGTGATGCGCATGGGTGCATATGAAATCGATGTTCCGAAACACAGCTTGTTGCTAAACGGATTGGCAGTTACGTTGACCCAAAAGGAGTTTGATCTCTCGGTTTATTTGTTCCAGAACCCAGGTAAGTTGATGTCACGTGATCACCTTCTTGACAGAATTTGGGGCATAAGTAGCGAGGTAGATTCACGCACCGTGGACACACATGTGAGCCGTGTTCGCAAGAAGCTCAAACTCGACGGGAAAATGGGTTGGAAAATGGTGCCTGTGTATGGATATGGCTACCGTTTGGAGCGCATTGATACTTAGCTGAACGACGCTACAGCACCTTCAGCCGTCTCGTGAATGCCAAAAACTCGGTGCATGCGCATCAACTCGAATAAGGCCAGCACAGGGCGTGACATATTGCTCAGGCGGAAATCACCTTTGCGGCCGTTTGTATCGCGCAAGCAGGAAATTAATGCGCCAAGGCCTGAGCTATCGACAAACTTCAAACTAGACATATCCAGAACCACTTTGGTTTTGTCCTTGATGAGGGCTTGCATGCTTTCGCGAAAAACGCGCACATTGCTTGCGTCGAGATTGTCTTCTTGCATTCGGATGACCAATACGTCACCGCCTTGTATTTGATTCAGTAGTTCCATGCCTTGCTCCAAGTGTGGGGTAAAAATTTGCTTGGTTTGATTAGACATGGAGTCTGGCGCAAACTGTGTCCAAATTGTTGCAATGGGCTGCATGTCCTGCGGGCTTGTGGGGGTCAATCCGTCAGTAACTCAAACCGGTAGCCTGCGCCATACACCGAGGTGATGGCGCAGTGCGGTGCACCCGCGGCTTCTAGTTTTCTGCGAATATTTTTGATATGGCTGTCAACAGCGCGGTCACTCACATCGCGCAGGTCGTTGTGTAGATGATCTAGCAATTGCGCACGTGAAAACACCTGCTCAGGGCGCACCATCAGCGCAACCAACAGTCGGTATTCCACCGGTGTGAGTGGTAGGGCCTTGCCTTGCCATGCCACGGTTTGGCTTGCGCTGCGGTTTTCCAGAGGTTGCGCCTCTGGCTGCTGGGCGACTGCGGCACTGGCCAGCACGCCTTGCGCACGTCGCAGCAAGGCCTTGACCCGGGCCACCACCTCGCGAGGGCTAAATGGTTTGCACACGTAGTCGTCAGCCCCGGTGTCCAAGCCCAGCAACCGGTCTATTTCGTCTACCCGGGCAGTCAGCATCATGATGGGTACGGTTGAAAACGCCCGCACCTGCTGGCACACGGCCAGGCCGTCTTGGCCGGGCAGCATCAGGTCCAGCAGTACCAGTGCGGGCTGGGTGTCGCGCACCATGGCTACCGCGTCCAGGCCATTGCGGCAAATGGAGGTGCTGTAGCCGTGCATATGGAGATAGTTGGTCAGCATGTCGGCAATTTTGGCGTCGTCCTCCACCACCAGAATGTGAGCAAACTGACTCATGCCAAGGCCCTATCTGCTTGCAGCGGCAAGCGCACACACAAGCACAAGCCGCCGTGGGCTGATGCGCTGGCACTCACTGTGCCGCGGTGCGCCAAGGCAATGGAGCGCACGATAGACAGGCCTAAGCCGCTGCCGTGCCCCAACGTTGCCGTACTGTCCGATAGCACCCTTTGTCGCGCCCGGTCGGCCCGAAACAGGGGCTCAAACAGTGCTTGCATATCGGTTGCACTCACGCCCGGGGCGGTGTCGTCCACTGTCAGGGTAAGCACGCGGCCATCGTGGCGCCATTCCACGCTGATGTGTCCTGGTGCGTCGGTGTAGCGCAGGCTGTTGGTCAGCAAATTGGCTAGCAGCTGCTCAATGCGGCCAAAATCCCAGCGCACTGGTATGGCAGGGCTGCTCTGAGTCGGCAGCGTGAGCGTTAGGCCGTGTTGTTGTGCTTGCGCGGCAAACCGCTGACCTACGCGCCACAGACAGACATGCGCATCACCTTCCACCATCACGCAGCGCAGGCCCCCCATATCGGCCACTGACAGGGTGTGCAAATCGTCCACCAAGCGGGTGAGCTGCAGCACCTCGTCGCGCAGGCTTGCCATCACAGCGCGTGTGGGTTGGCGTGCGCCGTCCTCAATGGCCTCCATCTCGCCGTGCAATACGGACAAAGGCGTGCGCAGTTCGTGCGAAATCTGGGCTATCCAGCTGCGGCGCGCTTTTTCCAAGCGGTCTAGCTCCATAGCCATGGTGTTGACATCCGTCATCAGCTGCGCAATTTCCAGTGCGCCGGTGGGCTCAAGTGTTACCAAGCGTTTGCCACGGGCAATATCGCGGGTGGCGTTTTGAAGGGCACGCAGTGGCCGACTCCACCGACCTGCAAACCACCACCCCGCCAGTAAGGCAAAAACACTCGTTCCTGCGACGACCCATACCAAACGCGATATTTGACGCTGCAAAAACCGGGCGTCTATGCCATCGGGTGCGGGCTCGGTCATCAGCTCTGCAAATGCTACCTCTACCCCTTGCACCTTGATGGCACGCACGGTGCGAGGCCGGTCCGGCGGATGGCGACGGCCTACGAGTTGCTCGCCCTGCAGGTCCCGAATAATCAGGCGGTCACCCAAGTTGCCACCCCCTGCGCCTTGGGGTGGTGGTGACCGCAAAAAAGAGGGCGGCGGTGGGCGTTGCCCGCGCGCTGGCCTGCCGTTGAACTCGTCCATCACGTTGCGCAGCGCCTCGGGGTCTTGGCGCAACCACTGCAATTGCGGGTCGTCTTGTGAGCGGCGTTCTAGTAGCGCCACTAAACGCATCAGCTGCTCGTCATCGCGGGCTTGCAGGTAGTCCTTAAAGCCGCTTCGCAAATTGACAACGCTTAAAGTGCCCACCGCCAGCACAGCCAGCACCACAACGGCAGAAATAAAGAGCGACAGCTGGGGGGCTATACGTAAAGGCAAGATGCGCATGCACTGATCTTAGAGCGCCTAGAGTCTCGCCTTGCCCGTTCGGTTAGCGCGCAACGTACCCGTCACTCAGGGTGTGTAAAAAGGCCACGATGTCACCAATTTCTAGCTCGGTCAATGCGGCACCCTGCGCGGGCGTGCGGTTAAACGGTGCTTTGGCTATCTCTAGATTACCCTGGTACTGCGCTGGTAAGTCATCGGGCAGGCCACTTGGCCCGTACCAGCGCTTGGGGTCGCTGGAGCGAGTGGCGTAAAAACGCAGCACCTCGGTCAGGTTGGTAAACACGCCGTTGTGCATAAAGGCGGGGCGCTCAGCCACATTGCGCAGCGTGGGCATGCGGAACTTGCCGCAGAAGTTGTCTATGGTCACGCCAGCGGGCACATCGGCAGGCAGCGTAGGGGCGGTGCGCTCTGGCCCGCACAGGCCCAGGTCAAAAAACGTGTTGACTGCATTGCGCGGGATGGCGTTGTTACGTGGAATGCCAGTGGCGTAATACGTGAACTCGGAAAACAGCGAATCCTGCGGGTTGCCACTTTTCGGGTTCATCAGGTGGCAGCCCGCGCAGTTGGCGCGGTTGGGGTCCATGAACAGCGCCATGCCGCGTGCCTCGTTGGGTGTCAGTGTGGTCGTGCCACGCACCATGGCATCGTATTTAGAACTAAAGGGCTGCAGCGCCACGCGTTCAAAGGCTTCAATGGCCACCCCAATTTGCGTAAACGCGGTATCGGTGTTGTTAAAAATGTCTGCACCAAACTCTTGGCGAAACTGGGGTGCGTAGCGCGAGGCGGCAATCTTGTCCACCACGGCCTTGCGGCTGGGGTTGTTCATCTCTAGCGGGTTGAGCAGTGGCCCCAGTGCTTGCAACGCGAGCGTGTCAGACCGACCATCCCAAAAGTGACCACCCACAGCTTCGGTCTCGCCGTCAGTAGTTACAAAGGACAGCCCGGGTATCAGACTTACATAGCTGTTGGTCATGGCATTGCGTAGGCCCAACGCGCCCGCCTGGCTACCCAGCGCCACGCCAATACGCGAGCCGTGGTTGCCAGCAAAGCCCTGGTTGGGTTGGTGGCAGGCCACGCAGGCGGTGCCGCGTGGCTCTGACAAGTTGGTATCGCCAAAAATTTGCTGACCCAGCCGCGCTCTGGGGCTGGCTGCCAGGGCCAACTGCGCCGGGGTGGCTGCGGCAACGTTGGCATTGGCCGCCGCTGTACCACCACCACTGTCCCCACCACCGCACCCCGACAGCGCAGCAAGTGCAACCACCGCCGTCCAGCGGGTACCAATAGCAATGAAGGGCAACATACAGTCTCCTGATTTCGGCCAATACTGGCACTATGAGAGGGGACTGTGGCCTACAAATGTGGAGCAAGTGTGGAGACTTTGGGTGAAATTACGCCCCGGCACTTTTAATTAACCAAGTGGTTGCCGCAACGCTCACGCCCAAATGGAGCCAGCTCCAAAATACAAAACGCCTGCGTAGTTTGTGAGGCGAGAGGGTGGAAAGCAAAAACAGCCGCCCGTCAGCCGGCGCGCGCACCATGTGGATGCCGCTTTGGCTGCGGATAGCGCGGTGTTGTTGCTCCACCGTGCCAGTCGCCAGCTTACGTGCCAGTTCCCATTCGGCCATGCTGATCTGGCCGTCGCGGTCCAGATCAAAGCGGCGCTTCAGTTGGGTAGGATTACTTTTCCATTCCGCCAGCAGCGCACTCACGTCGTCGCGCAGGCTCAGGGCCGAATTGGCTCCGCCGATGGTGGAAAACTCACCCAAAACGTAGAGGGTGCATCCTCCAAACAAAAACTCTTCTACCAACTTGGTATCGGTATCAGGGTAGCTGGTGCGTACTTCGGGCGCTACCACCTCGGCGTGGTCGGGGTCCACGTTGCAGGAACCGGTGCCGTCGTTAATTTCAAAGGTGGCGCTGCTTACACCGTTATCTGTGCGTTGCCATTCGCGCTTGTTGTTCCCGTCGCGGGTGTATAGGTTATAGCGGTACCAGATGCATTGCACGCCGCTCCTGGGGCTGTAGATTAGATTGCTGGTGTCTACATTGGCGCGGCCCATAACTTCGACATAGCCCTGTGCCGCCGAGCCTATGCGAGAGGTGGCCTGCTCGCCAATAGCGCGTGCGCGGCGCAGGGCTGCGGCCCACGCCAGCACGCCTACTCCTGCCGCAATTGCCAAACACCATGCCGAAGGCTGCCCGGGACCGATGCGAACGGCAAAGGCAAACAGGCCCAAATAGCAAATGGTTAGCACTTGCCCCGGGTTTTGACTGCGCAACCAGCGCAGCACCTGAATTTGCAAAGGCATAACCCTTTACGCTTGGCTGTCAGGCCTTGAAACGCTGTGCAATGTCTACGTCTTTGAGTTCGTCAGCGGCAAACTGCAACATCACTGCATTCTTGAAGTTAAACATCCGCGCCACCAGCACGCCGGGAAATTGCTCCACCGCCACGTTGTTGATATTTACGCTGTCGTTGTAAAACTCGCGGCGGTCGGCTATGGCGCTCTCCAGCCCGCTGATGCGGCTCTGCAGGTGCAAAAACTGCTCATTGGCTTTCAGGTCTGGGTAGCTTTCGGCCAGTGCAAACAGCTGGCCCAGCCCGCTGCGCAGCGCGCTTTCGGCAGAGCCCAGGGCGGCTACGTTTTGGTGCTCCCGCGCGTCGGACACGCGTGCACGCGCGGCGATTACTTTTTCCAGCGTGACCTGCTCGTGCTGCATGTACTGGCG
>JBEGPS010000168.1:0-16132 GCA_041181325.1 Pseudomonadota bacterium | reverse complement strand
CTCAGGATTGCGCACCATCACTGTTTGGTCTTCAGTTGCTGCCGCCTGAGCGACGGATGTCACCGCTACCGGAGGACTTTCAATTTTTGCCAACTGCGAAGCCCCATCCCCTTGCAACTGCCATCCACCAGCCACCACCAGCGCAATCAACGCTGAAAATGAAACACCGGCAAACCACTTCCGGCGCACGGAGGCATCGTTGGCACTTATTTGGGTAGGTAACGAAGGAGTGGCCATCAAAACAGGCTTGCGTATTTGCTCTGGCTCTAGCGCCAGCTTGGCCTCCAAGCGCTCCCAAAAGGCCAGCTCGTGTGTGGCTGGTACAAGACCATCGCTGCGCATCACATCGCCAATTACATGGTAGAAGTGCCACGATTGCGTAGATTGCACGTCGATGGCCAGGTCCGCCATGGCATCCGCAAAGTCTTCACCCAGCACTTCACCGTCAGCCAACGCTGAAATGCGCTCTTGTTTGAAAGAGTTGGGGCTATTCATAGAATTTTCCATTACTACCATTACCAACGTTTACCCGTTTGCTTTTCCAGCAGTGGTTTGATCTTGACTGAAATGGCTTCGCGGGCCCGAAAAATTCGAGACCGTACGGTACCAATCGGACAATCCATGGCCACAGCGATTTCGTCATAACTTAAACCCTCAATTTCCCGCAGCGTGATGGCCTGTTTCAAATCGTCGGGCAACGCGTCAACTGCTTCGTTTACCACTGCAGCAATTTCCTTGGCTGCAAAGGCAGATTCCGGTGTTTCGTCTGTGGTTAGTTCGTTTTTTTTCCAGGAAGTTTCATCTTCATCGTCGGTGGCGAAAAAGCTTTCTGAAACCGTGGGGTTGCGCTTCAAATCCAGGAGCGATTTTTTGGCTGTATTCACCGCAATGCGATAGAGCCACGTGTAGAACTGCGCATCACCGCGGAACAAATGCAATGCACGGTAGGCGCGAATGAATGTTTCCTGCGCAATGTCTTCCACCAGATCAACATCCCGTACCATACGGCCAATCAAACGCTGGATACGCCGCTGATATTTGAGTACCAGCAAACCAAACGCCTTTTTGTCTCCTGCATTGGCGCGCTCCACCAACAGCGCATCAGCGTCTTGGGAGGGTGGTATTGGCAGTGCACTCACGAGCGTGCCACCGTGCCCACCATAGCGCGGCGTAGAGCCAGCCATTGACGATTTTGGCCAGGTGCTTCCAACCAAAGCCAACGCACACCCCAACTATCAGCGCGCAACTCCACCAAAATTAGACTCTGAAAATCCAGCACGATATGAAGCCGTTGGACAGGAAAGTCGCCAAAACCACTCCAAAACCACTGTTGACCATCCCACCGCAAGAGGCCACGCTCTGTGTAGAACCAGTCTTTGACAGCCCACGCCAGGGACAAGACGAGCAGTCCCAACACGGTGCTTTTGAGTGAAATATCAGCAGTTGATTGCCAGAATTCAGCACACGCCGCCGCGCCGACTAGCCAGATCACAACGATGCAAATCAAATGCCAGCGAGACCGCTGCACGCCATAACTAGCCGCGGGTGGCTGGTGCATGGGAATACTGCACCCGGATACCGTGCATTAAATGCGCTTGAAAACCAAGGTTCCGTTGGTGCCACCAAAACCGAAGTTGTTTTTGATAGCTACATCAATACGCATATCGCGTGCCGTGTTGGCGCAGTAATCCAAATCGCACTCAGGGTCTTGGCTAAAAATATTGATAGTAGGGGGGCTCTTCTGATGGTACAGCGCCAAAACGGTGAATACCGACTCCAGGCCACCCGCACCGCCCAGCAAATGCCCTGTCATGGACTTGGTGGAATTGACCACCAATTTTCTGGCGTGATCACCCAATGCCGCTTTGATGGCGTTGGTCTCGTTCAAATCACCCAGAGGTGTTGATGTGCCATGGGCGTTCAGGTATTGAACCTCATCTGCATTGATCCCTGCGTTACGCATGGCGTTGACCATGGCGCGACGGGGACCATCCATATTCGGCGCAGTCATATGGCCTGCATCAGCGCTCATGCCGAAACCGCTGAGCTCTGCATAAATACGCGCGCCACGCGCCTTGGCGTACTCATACTCTTCAAGCACCATGACACCACCGCCTTCACCCAGCACAAAACCGTCACGGTCTTTGTCCCAGGGGCGTGATGCGGTCGCGGGGTCATCATTGCGCGTGCTCAATGCGCGCATGGAGGCAAAGCCGCCCACGCCCAATGGCGATACCGTAGCTTCAGAGCCACCGGCCACCATGACGTCGGCATCGCCGTACTCAATCATTCGCCCCGCTTCACCAATGCAGTGCAAGCCTGTGGTGCAAGCGGTCACGATAGCTAGATTTGGCCCTTTAAAGCCAAACCGCATAGACACATGGCCTGCCGTCATATTAATAATGGAGGCAGGCACAAAGAATGGAGAAATACGCCGTGGCCCGCGGGCTGTGTATTCAATATTGGTGTTCTCGATCAGTGGCAAGCCACCGATGCCCGAACCAATCACACAACCAATTCGCGTTGCTTGCTCGTAATCCAATGCGTCGCCAGTAGGCAAGCCAGAATCCGCCACAGCTTGCGCTGCCGCTGCGATACCGTAATGGATAAAGCTGTCCATGGTGCGGGCTTCTTTGGAAGTCATGTACGACTCCAAATCAAATCCGCGCACCTCACCTGCGATTTGGCAGGAGAACGCGGAGGCATCAAACTTGGTGATTTTTCCGATACCAGATTTCCCGGCCAGAACATTCGCCCAAGCTTCAGGCACCGTATTACCTACGGGGCTGATGCAACCTAAACCAGTGACTACAACACGACGACGAGACATAGGCGTATGGCCTTATTAGGCTTTTTTATTGTTGGTCGCGTAATCAACCGCGTTTTGCACGGTGGTAATTTTTTCCGCGTCTTCGTCAGGAATTTCAATCCCGAACTCGTCTTCCAATGCCATTACCAATTCCACGGTGTCCAGAGAGTCGGCACCCAGATCGGCCACGAAGGCTTTCTCGTTGGTCACTTGGGACTCTTCAACACCGAGCTGCTCGGCAATAATTTTTTTGACACGGATTTCGATATCGCTCATGGGTTCCCTCTAAGGGTTGTAAAAGAATCCGAGATTTTACCCGCGCTTAGAGACTTGGCTCTAAATGGGTCACCGAACGGACCAATCGGCTGAAAATAAACCATTAATTACATGTGCATGCCGCCATTGACATGCAATTCTTGCCCTGTTACGTACGCAGCTGAAGGAGACGCCAGATAGGCAACTGCATGGGCAATGTCAGACGGCTTGCCCAAATGCCCCAAAGGAATTTGGCCCAACAGCGCTTTGTGTTGGTCTTCACCCAAACCCGCCGTCATATCGGTATCAATAAAACCCGGCGCAACGCAGTTCACGGTAATGTTGCGAGAGCCCAGTTCACGGGCCAAGGCGCGCGTCATGCCCGCCACACCCGCCTTGGATGCCGCGTAGTTGGCCTGACCAGGGTTACCCGCCGCGCCCACCACCGAGGTGATGCTGATGATGCGCCCATAGCGCTGCTTCATCATAGGGCGCATCACAGCGCGGCTCATGCGAAATACGCCCTTGAGATTGGTGTCCAGCACCGCATCCCAATCGTCGTCTTTCATGCGCATGGCCAAGGTGTCGCGGGTAATGCCAGCGTTGTTCACCAGCACCTGCACGCCGCCGTGTTCTTTCACAATGGCGTCTACCAATGCATCAGCGGCTGCACCGTCGGTCACATTCAGGGGACGGCCATCACAACCCGCATACGCCGCCAGCGCCTCGCGAATTTTTTCCGCGCCGGCATCAGTGGTGGCTGTGCCAATCACTTTGAGTCCTTTGCGGGCCAATTCCAAGGCAATGGCCGCACCAATGCCACGCGATGCGCCGGTGACCAAGGCCACTTGACCTTCAAATTTGACTTCACTCATGCCAAGACTCCTTGCACTTCCAATAAGGTGGCGGGATCAAACATCGCTGCGCCGGTTAATTCTGCGTCGATGCGTGCGCACATACCAGCCAACACCTTGCCCGGGCCGCACTCCACCAAGTTGGAAATGCCACGCGCCTTGATGGCTTGCACGCATTCCACCCAACGCACGGGGCCAAAGGCTTGACGATAAAGCGCGTCGCGAATACGGTCCGCGTCTACCTCAAGTGCCACGTCAATGTTGTTGATCAACGCGACTTGGGGGGGAGCAATGTCGATTTCTTCCAGGCGCGCTTTGAGTTTTTCAGCAGCAGGCTTCATCAAACTGGAGTGAAAAGGTGCAGACACAGGCAGCAGCAACGCGCGCTTGGCACCATTGGCTTTCAGAATTTCGCAGGCTTTGTCGACTGCCGCTTTGCTGCCAGCGATGACGGTTTGTTTGGGGTCGTTGAAGTTGACCGCTTCCACAATTTCAGAACTGTTTAGGCCGAAAGCGCCCGTCGCCTCTGCGCAACCAGCTATAACTTTAGTAGCATCCATGCCCAAAATAGCCGCCATGGCACCCACGCCCACCGGCACGGCTTCTTGCATGGCCCGTGCCCGCAACCGCACCAAAGGCGCAGCTTGGGCAAGTGTCAATGCACCTGCAGCCACCAGTGCACTGTATTCACCCAACGAATGTCCAGCGACCGCAGCAGGCGCAACGCCCACTTCCGACATCCACACGCGGTACGCTGCCACGCCCGCCACCAACATCACTGGCTGGGTGTTGGTGGTCAGCGCCAATGCCTCTTTGGGACCTTCATGGATTAGCTTGCCCACGTCTTCATTCAGCGCATCGGACGCTTCACGCAAGGTTTGGGCAACCACCGGGTGATTCCCCCAAGCATCCAACATACCAACCGACTGAGAGCCTTGGCCCGGAAATAAAAATGCAAACTGTTTCATGATTTTTTATATCAAATTAACCTGAAGCCCGCGCCCAATATGCGTAAATAGCTACAAATTTAATAGCACTGCACCCCAGGTAAAACCACCGCCAACGCCTTCCAGCATGAGTGTTTCACCGGGTATGACCTTGCCGCTGCGCACGGCGAAGTCCAATGCCAAGGGAATGGACGCCGCCGATGTATTGCCATGTTGGTCTACCGTCACCACCACTTTGTCCATCGACATCTTGAGCTTGCGTGCCGTGCTTTGCATGATGCGAATATTCGCTTGATGGGGAATAAGCCAGTCAATATCAGCCTCGGTTTTGCCAGCTTTGGCCAGCACAGCGCGTGCAGCATCTTCTAGCACGCCCACTGCCAATTTGAAAACGGCTTGGCCATCCATCTTCAACAGCGGATCACCAGTGACATTGCCGCCAGACACATGACCGGGAACGCACAAAATACCCACGTGCTTGCCATCGGCGTGCAGGTCACTGGCCAAAATTCCAGGTACGTCGGAGGCTTCCAGCACTACAGCGCCAGCGCCATCGCCAAACAATACGCAGGTGGTGCGATCTTTGAAATCCAGAATGCGGGAAAAAATTTCAGCGCCCACGACCAGCGCTTTACTGGCCGCACCGGTCTGGATCATGCTGTCGGCAATCGACAGCGCGTAAACAAAGCCGCTGCACACCGCTTGCACATCAAACGCTGCCCCACCGGGAGCACCCAGTTTGTTCTGCAAAATGCAAGCAGTAGACGGAAACACCATGTCAGGCGTGGACGTTGCAACGATGATCAAGTCGATGTCGGCAGGCACACGACCTGCCGCAGCCAGCGCATTTTTGCAAGCCTCCAAGGCCAAATCACTGGTGAATACACCGTCATCCGCAAAGTGCCGCGCCTTGATCCCGGTGCGTTCCACAATCCACTCGTCGGAAGACTCTACGCCTGTGACTGCCAACTGGGCGACCAGGTCGGCATTGCTCAAACGGCGGGGTGGCAAATAACTGCCTGTACCTGTAATGCGGGAATAACGTCTCATGAATAGTCGGCGCGACAGTCGCTCAGGCTATTGCACCGTCTCAGCGGCCAACAAAGGCGCAGCGTGGGCAATGCGAACCCGAACGCGGTCCAGCAAGTTGTTTCGGGCTGCATCATACGCCCGGTTCAAGGCGTTGGAAAAAGCCAAGACATCTGCAGAGCCATGACTCTTAAATACCAAGCCACGTAGGCCCAACAGTGCCGCACCGTTGTACCTACGGTGATCAACGCGATTTTTAAGCGCAGTTAGCACCGAATATGCACCAATGGCTGCAATTTTGGTCAGAATATTGCGTGAAAACTCAGCCTTCAGGAAGCCACCGATCATTGTGGCCAGGCCCTCGCTAGTCTTCAAGGCCACATTACCCACAAAGCCATCGCAAACCACTATATCCACATGGCCTTTAAAAATATCGTTACCTTCGACATTGCCAACAAAGTTCAAGTCACCCGATTTAGCAGCAGATCGAAGCAAATCGCCCGCTTTTTTTATCACTTCGTTACCTTTAATGACTTCCTCGCCAATATTGAGCAAGCCCACAGATGGTGATTCTTCGTTTTTAAGCACAGACACCAACGCGGAGCCCATCACTGCAAACTGCAATAAGTGCTGTGCCGTGCAATCCACATTAGCACCTAGGTCAAGCACAGTCGTTGCCCCACCAGAAGCGTTGGGAATCTGGCCGGCAATGGCGGGGCGCTCAATGCCGTCCAAAGTTTTGAGGACATAGCGCGAAATCGCCATCAGTGCGCCCGTATTGCCAGCAGACACCGCAGCCTGCGCCACGCCATCTTTTACATGCTGAATAGCAACCCGCATGGACGAATCTTTTTTGCGGCGCAAGGCAATTTCCAGCGGGTCATCCATGGTAACAACCTCGGTCACCGCAACCAAAGTGGCACGTGGATGCGAGAAATTTTTCAAGGCATCGGCCAAACCAACAATCACCAGCGCAGCATCGGCGTGCTGATCCAAAAACTGCTGACAAGCAGGCAAAGTGACCTTGGGGCCATGGTCGCCCCCCATACAGTCAACGGCAATAGTAATCATGTGCAAGCTCAAGCAAGGGCCACTAATGACAAAAGCCCGAAGCTACCGTTTTGGCAGCTTCGGGCTTTGTATGAAATGTGCGGGTTAGGCTTCTGACTTAGTCTTCAGCACTTTGCGACCACGGTAAAAACCGGTAGGGCTGATGTGATGACGCAAGTGAGTTTCGCCAGTGGTCGACTCAACCGCAATACCTGGAACAACCAGAGCATTGTGCGAACGGTGCATACCGCGCTTGGAAGGAGATTTTTTATTCTGTTGGACGGCCATATCAGGCTCCTGAGCAAGTAGTGCTGCACAGGGTGGCAACACTTGGTGGGTTAGAAAAATGCACATCCATCGTGGTGCGCAGAGCCTCAAATTATAGCCCAACCAAAGCCAATTATCCAGCATCCTTCTTTTTGAGTTGCTCCAACATTGCAAACGGGTTGGGCTTTTCACTAGGCTGTTCTTCAAAAGCAGCATCAACTGCCTGCAGTTTTACGGGCTTAGGGCAAATTTCATGCTTGGGCACCGGGGGCATCGCCATCAGCAATTCGTCTTCAATTAGCTCCAATAAATTAAACGATTTGGACACCACCAGCACGTCCTCTTCCGACTCTTCGTCTTCCACCTCCGCCAGTTCCTCCGTGGCAACAAAACGGAAGTCCCGCTCGAAGCCTATGGGCACATCTACTGGCCCCAAACAACGCTGGCACACCATTGACAGTGTGGCGTTCGCCGCCAAATGCAGCCACGGTTCGTCTTTGCCTGCTGCATCCGACTGAAGGCTGCCTTGCAGTGAATAAGCCACCAGCGTTTCACCGCCGAGGCCTTGGGATTCGTCCATCAAACGCCCGAAATGGGCCAATCGTTCGTCACCGGTGTGGCTTTCGTTATTCGCGGCAAAAGCGGCGACATTCAGGGTTCGAGCTGCAAATTCATGTTTCATGCTCTCAGTGTAAGAGAATCAGGCCATGACAGATACCCACCACAGAAACCTGATTTTGGGCTCCACTTCAATCTACCGGCGCGAATTGCTGGGGCGCTTACGCATTCCTTTCTCCGTGCAATCGCCCCACGTGGACGAGACGTCGCTGCCCGGCGAGCGCCCTGCCGATCTGGCCCAACGGCTGGCATTGGCCAAGGCACGGGCGGTGGCAGCGCGCTTCCCTGACTGTGTCGTGATCGGGTCGGACCAAGTGGCTGACCTGGATGGAGAATCACTGGGCAAGCCCGGTAATCACCAGAACGCAGTAGCGCAATTGCAGCGCATGCGCGGCAAAACCGTTATTTTTCAAACCGCAGTGGCTGTGGTGTGCGCGCAAAGTGGCTTCGAGCAACACGATCTAGCCCCCGTCAAAGTCACGTTTCGCGACTTGACAGACGCTGACATTGAACATTACCTGCTGACGGAACTGCCCTACGACTGCGCGGGCAGCGCCAAAAGTGAAGGCCTGGGCATTATCTTGCTGGAGCGTATCGACAACGACGACCCGACCGCGCTGGTCGGCTTACCTTTGATTCGCACCAGTCGCATGCTGCGCGCGGCCGGTATACCTTTACTGGGAGGTACAAGATGAGCGCCGCCGAAGCATCCCGGGGCGCAAAGGCCACCGTAGGGGTTTTGTATTTGGTGCCCGCCCCGCTAGACTTTGGCTGCAGCACCCAAAGCCCGCTAGAGCAATCGATGCCCGACGGCACCATTCAGGTGGCTGCATCGCTGCAGCACTGGGTTTGCGAAAACGCCAAATCGACCCGCGCATACCTCAAACGTGTGTCCGACATTCACCCCCTGAGCACAGCGCTGCAGTCCATGCAACTGCAAGAACTGCCGCGCGAGGTGCATAAAAAAGGCGATCATCAGGGTGGCTTTGACGCCAAACACCTGCTGCAGCCAGCGCTGGATGGCCACAACATGGGTTTGGTTAGCGAGGCTGGCATGCCTGCAGTCGCCGACCCGGGCTCCTCAGTGGTGCGCGCAGCCCATGATTTAGGTATAAAAGTGGTGCCGTTGGTTGGGCCGGTATCACTGCTACTGGCCTTGGCGGCCAGTGGTTTGAACGGGCAAAACTTCGCTTTTGTGGGCTATGTACCGGCCGCCCCGGATGAGCGCGCCAAGCGCATTCGCGAGTTGGAATCTCTGGCACTAAAAACCGGGCAAACCCAGTTGTTTATCGAAACGCCTTATCGCAATGCAGCGCTGCTGCAAACACTGTTGCAAAGCCTGCAGCCCAACACCCGACTGGCAACGGCCAGTGGCTTAACGTTGGACAGCGGACGCTGCTACAGCGAACTGGTGAAAAACTGGAAGCAAAGGGCGTGGACGTTAGACAATTCCACGCCCACGGTATTTGCCATCGGACGATAAAAAGCTCTTAGGTGGCCACGCCACCCTCAACGCATTGCAGGAATGGATTTGAGCGTGAGCGCAGCACCCTGGCCGATAGAGGCACCAAAGCGCTTCACCAACCGCTCGGCAACATTGTCACGGCGGGTGTAATCGATAATTTCTTCGGCCTTTATCACCTCACGGGCAACGAAGTCCAAACTACCCAACTGGTCTGCTAGCCCCATTTCCACGGCTTGCTGGCCGGTCCAAAACAGACCGCTAAATGTTTCTGGAGTCTCTTTCAGGCGCGCACCACGGCCCGCCTTCACCACACCAATGAATTGCCGATGAATTTGGTCCAGCATCGCTTGTGCAAACTGGCGTTGCTTATCTGTTTGTGGGCTGAACGGGTCCATAAAACCCTTATTTTCACCAGCCGTCATCAAGCGGCGCTCCACGCCAAGTTTGTCCATCAAACCAGTGAACCCAAAGCCGTCCATCAGCACCCCGATACTGCCCACGATGCTGGCCTTGTCTACAAAAATCTTGTCCGCGCCCACGGCAATGTAGTACGCCGCCGAGGCACAGGTTTCCTCCACCACGGCGTAAACCGGCTTGTTGTGTTTGGTTTTGAGGCGAATGATTTCGTCGTTGATGATGCCAGCCTGCACTGGGCTGCCACCGGGGGAATTAATTAGCAGCACCACGGCTTGCGCACCTTGGTCTTCAAACGCAGCGCGCATGGCGGCCACAATCAACTCCGCGCTTGCTTCTCCACCGGCTGCAATTTCGCCCTTGATCTCCACCACAGCGGTATGCGGCGTGGTTACATTGGTGGTGGAACTTCCCCGTTCAACACCAAACCACACCAAGACAGTGAAGAACACCAACCAAGCCAGTCGAATGCCGTTACGCCAGCGGCGGGCAGTGCGTTGTTCGTCCAAAGCGGACATGGCTAGCTTTTCCAAGATCGAGCGCTCCCAATTAACGGCAGAAGCATCATGCAACGTTGCTTCACTTTTGATAGCTGCCTGCGCAGTATCCACGGGGGCTTCAAGCATATTTGGTTCCAAGATATTTAGAAAATTACCGATTTTAAGTTGTGGGCAGTATGCCAGTGCACCACACCATCGACTTCAGTGAGGACAATCTTGACCAAGCCACCCCGGCAAGGCCCGGCGCTGCAATGGCCTGTTTGCGGGCTGTACATGGCCCCATGGGTGGCACAAATGATCCAGTGCCCCGTCATGTCAAAAAAGCGATTGGGCTGGTAGTCCATTTCCATGGGCACATGGGAGCAACGGTTCAAGTAGGCATACGCCTTGTCAGCATAGCGAATAGCAAACGCATAGCAGGTTTGGCCTTGGTAGATCACATCAAAGGGCACGGCCAAACCGCCGTTGACCAAATCGCCGCTGTTGCACAAGGCAATGGTAGTAGATTCAAATTCGGTGCCCATGGTTGTCTTCTTGACTCCAAATCAAGCGTTGGCAAGCAACCATGCTTGCAGTTCATGTACAGAATGGGCCACAAAGCGCGGCTTCAAATCTTTAAGGGCGCAAGAGTCATGTGCACCGTAGCTGACGCCCACACTGGCACAACCAGCGTTCATGGCCAGTTGCAAATCATGGGTGGTGTCGCCGACCATCAGGACTCGCTCGGGCACAACACCCAGCTCCGCCATCAGCTCATGCAGCATGCGCGGGTGGGGCTTGCCTGCAGTCTCGTCTGCGGTGCGGGTTGCATCAAAAAGGCCCCGCAGCTCCACCGCCTGTAGTGCTTCGTTTAAGCCAACCCGGCTTTTACCAGTTGCCACTGCCAACAGATGCCGCCGCTCGCGCAGTGCGTGCAGTAGAGGCAAGACACCGCTAAATAAACTGATGTCGTGCTGGTGCTGGGTGTAGTGGTATTTGTAGCGCCCTCCCAGTTCAGCGTATCTTTCTGGAGGAACGTCTGGTGCTGCATGGGCCAGCGCCTGCATCAACCCCAGGCCAATGACGTAAGACGCGTCTTTGTCACTGGGTACTGTGCCGCCCACATCAGCCACCGCAAGCTGTATACAGCGAGTAATGATGGCGGTTGAGTCAAACAGGGTGCCATCCCAATCAAATGCAATGAGGTCAAATAGGCGGGCGCGTGAAGATGTGGACAAAACCATGGCGACAATAATAAAAACAAGGGTTAGACGCTGGCCGGCATGGCATGCACCAAAAACTCACTCAAATCAGGAGGCAGGTTGGCACTTAGCTCCACTTTCTTGCCAGTCGACGGATGCCTGCACTGGAACTTCCAAGCGTGTAAAAACATGCGCTTGAGATTGCCTGCACCAGCCGCCTTTGCCAAGGCTTTGTTGGTTTCAAAGTTACCGTACTTGTCGTCACCCGCAATGGGCATACCCTCAGAAGCCAGATGCACCCTAATTTGATGGGTACGCCCGGTCTTAATAGTGACCTCCAAAAGCGAATAGTTGGGGTTTGACTCCCGCACCTTGACTAGCGTTAACGACGGCATGGCATCCGGGTCGTCTTTGGCGACCACTTTGACACGGCGCTCACCCCCGTCTTCATCACCTTTTCCGCCCTTGCCGGGCAACAAATATTTGGCCAGCGACTTGTCCAGCACCTTTTTACTGGTGGGCCATTGCCCCAAGACCAAAGCAAGGTAGGTCTTGCCGGTCTCGCGCTCGCGAAACTGGTCTTGCAGGTTTTTCAGTGCGCTGCGCCTTTTGGCCACCAGCAAAATACCGGAGGTTTCACGGTCCAACCGGTGCACCAGCTCCAGGTATTGCGCGTGGGGCCGCGCCATGCGCAGCTGCTCGATCACTCCAAAACTGACCCCCGAGCCGCCATGCACGGCTACGCCTGCGGGTTTGTTCAGAGCCAGAAAAAATTCGTCCTCAAACAGGATGGGGAAGTCTTTAGCAGGCACAAAAGTTCCCGCCTGAGCCGCCATGGCCTGGGTTTTTTCGGCGGCACGCTCGGACACACGCAACGGTGGCAGGCGCACCACGTCACCTTGCTCAAGGCGCGTTTCAGCGCTGGCCCGACCTTTATTGATGCGCACCTCGCCACTGCGGATGATGCGGTAGACGTGGGTTTTAGGTACGCCTTTGAGTTCGCGCATGAGAAAGTTGTCCAAGCGTTGACCCACGCTGTCTTCATTGACAGTGATAGTTTTGGCTTGAGGGGGAACAGCAGAGCTGGGTGAGGCCGGATTGGCCTCTATAATGTGTTTCACTAGCGGTGCGCTGTAAGTGGTTGATTTGTCTGGAGTTTAGTCCACACGCCATACACAGGCTCCCTAGAAGGTCGATGCCGCCGTGTTGGTACACGGTCAAACCGACGAATTGAAACACTGAAACGGAATACCCAAAGTTTGCAGACCACCGTCTGTAAACGGAATGAAGCGAGATGTTTGTGTTGTTAAGCCTGATTCAACTTTGCCAACAGCGCGTACACGTGCTGTTTTTTGGCACGAGTCGGCCCGCAGCCCCCGTCAACCGGGCGCAACCAGCTACTAATTTGGTAGCAAATCCACAGATGCATCCCCTCGCTCCCCTCCACGCGCCCACGCTTCGACACCTCATTTGAGTCAAAGCTCTCCGGCAATTCCTCCTCGTTTCAAATCGTCAGTGCAGGTATCTCGGGCCCACTTTGGGCATGTAATACTGATGAAGGATGCAATCCATGAAACGGATGCTAATCAACGCCACGCAGGCTGAAGAACGTCGCTTGGCCATTGTCGACGGGCAAAAGCTCCTCGATTACGAAATCGAAATCGAAGGGCGCGAACAGCGCAAGGGCAACATCTACAAGGCCGTGGTTACCCGCGTTGAACCTTCGCTGGAAGCCTGCTTTGTCGACTACGGCGAAGACCGTCACGGCTTCCTGCCGTTCAAAGAAATCTCCCGCATGTACTTCAAGGAAGGCGTCGCTGCCAACCAGGCGCGCATCCAGGACGTCATCAAAGAAGGCCAGGAACTGTTGGTCCAGGTCGAAAAAGAAGAGCGTGGCAACAAAGGGGCGGCATTGACCACCTTCGTATCGTTGGCCGGTCGCTATGTGGTGCTGATGCCCAACAACCCCCGTGGCGGTGGCGTTAGCCGTCGCATCGAAGGCGAAGACCGCGCCGAGCTCAAAGAAAATATGGACCAGTTGGAGTACCCCAACGGCATGTCCATCATCGCGCGCACCGCAGGCATTGGCCGCAGCGCACCTGAGTTGCAGTGGGACTTGAACTACCTGCTCAAGCTGTGGACCGCCATCGATGGCGCTGCCAAGGGTGGCAAGGGCGCGTTCCTGATTTACCAAGAGTCATCCTTGGTGATCCGTGCCATTCGAGATTACTTCAACCACGATATCGGCGATATCCTGATCGACACCGACGACGTGTACGAGCAAGCCCAGCAGTTCATGGCC
Organism: Pseudomonadota bacterium; assembly: GCA_041181325.1. Taxonomy (GTDB): domain Bacteria; phylum Pseudomonadota; class Gammaproteobacteria; order Burkholderiales; family Burkholderiaceae_C; genus Allorhodoferax. The sequence continues at coordinate 2,441 of JBEGPS010000168.1, read as the reverse complement.
CACGTCATGCCCGAGCACGCTGCACGCGTGAAGCGTTACCGTGACGACGCGCCACTGTTTAGTCGTTTCCAAATTGAACACCAGATCGAATCGGCATATGCCCGCACAGTGACCTTGCCTTCCGGCGGTGCTATCGTAATTGACCACACCGAAGCTCTGGTTTCAGTAGACGTCAATTCGGCCCGCGCCATCAAAGGCGGCGACATCGAAGAAACTGCCACCCGCACCAACCTGGAAGCCGCCGACGAAGTAGCACGCCAGATGCGTTTGCGCGACTTGGGTGGCCTGATCGTGATCGACTTTATCGACATGGAAGAGTCCCGCAACCGCCGCGAAGTGGAAAACCGCCTGCGCGACGCGCTGCGCCAGGACCGCGCCCGCGTGCAGTTCGGCACCATCTCCAAGTTCGGCCTGATGGAAATGAGCCGCCAACGGTTACGGCCTGCGCTGAGCGAAGGCGCTTCTATTCCTTGCCCCCGTTGCGGCGGCTCTGGCCACATCCGTGACACAGAATCCAGCGCGTTGCAGATTCTGCGGATCATCCAGGAAGAGTCCCTCAAAGACAGCACCGCCTCAGTGTTGTGTCAAGTCCCCGTTGACGTGGCGTCGTTCCTGCTCAATGAGAAGCGCTCCGAAATCGCCAAAATCGAACTCAAGCAGCGCATCAACGTGCTGATGGTGCCCAATAAAACTCTGGAGACACCCAACTACAAACTCGAGCGCTTGAAACACGACGACCCGCGTTTGGACCACATCGAAGCCAGCTACAAAATGGCTGACGACATGGAAGAGGCGACGGGCGTTACGCGTCGCTCACAAGAGCCCACTAACAAGCAAACCCCCGTCATTAAGGGCGTCTTGCCCGATGCGCCAGCCCCAGTGGCTGTGCCCAAGCCAGTCGCTGTCAAGCCCGACGCGGCTGCCGCGCCTGCGCCAACTACACGCCCGGTGACTTCTGTGCCAGCACCTGCGAGCGGTGGTTTCTTTGGCTGGATCAAAGGCTTGTTTGGCTCAAAACCAGCACCTGCCGCAATACCAGTTGCAGCACCCGTAGCCAAACCCGATGAGAAACGTGACGGACGTGGCGCCCGTGACACAAACCGCGGTGTTGGACGTAACGAGCCCCGTGGACAACGCGGGGAGCCACGCACCGACCAACGCAGTGAAGGCCGCGGCAACCGTGGTGGACGCGGGCGTGGGGGCGAAGGCCGTAATGGCACACAGCGTGATCGTTTTGATGCAGATGGCAAACCCAGCAGCCCGGAATCTGTAACAACAGTCGCGGTGGACGCGAACCAATTGGATGGCAACCGCAGCGAAACACGGCCAGATCGGGCACCTCGCGGTGACCGCAGTCCGCGCAACGGCAATGGCCGTGGTGGCGAACGCAGTGTTGAGCGCAACACAGAGTCAACGGCACATGCCTCACAAAGTGATGTACGTACAAGTGGGGTTGCCATTGCAAGTACACCGCAAAGCGACGCTTCGATGGAGGGCAATGAGCAACCGCGTGAACCACGCGAAGGCGGACGCGGTAACCGTGGTGGACGTGGTCGCCGTAGCGAGCGTGGCCCACGGCAGGAGGAAGCAAACAGTGCGTCTGGCGATGTTCAGCAGCCACCATCGGGTTCTGCAGAAGTCAACAACACTGAGTTAGCTTCGGCCAGCCCAGTATTGGAGGCAACGGGTGAAAACCGCGAACCCCGTGAAAAACGCTCACGCGACCGTTATGGTCGTGATCGAGGACCCCGCCAGGACCGTAGTGAGCGTACAGACAGTGGGGCGCAGTCTGAACACGGCGCAACACCAGTTGCTGCGCTAGCGCAGGCAACACCTGAAGAGGCATCTCCAGCCAACACTGTGGTTGCTACAACAACTAAAGTAGCTGCACCAGAGCCTACACCAGTGCCTGTTGCTGCAACCCCGGTCGCAGCAATAACTTCAACTGGTATGCCTAAAGTGTCATCATCGTATGCTTTGCCTATGGAGGCTTTGCAGCAAGTGGCATCTGGTTCTGGCCTGCAGTGGATCAACACTGATGCAGACCGCGTTGCCGCTGTGCAGGCTGCCATTGCCGCAGAGCCCTCACTTCAGCACGTGCCACGTGAGCGCCCTGCTGCGCTGGTCCTTGATAACCGCCCGTTGGTACTGGTGGAGACCAAGCGTGACCTGCGCAACATGACCTTGCCGTTCGAGCAAGATAGCGCGGTCTAACTTAGTCAAGCATAAAAAAAGAGGCACCAAGGTGCCTCTTTTTTTTCAAGTCAATTTCAAATCTAGGTCATGGGATTAAGGGCTTGACGGTAAGCATAAGTGGCGCTTGCAGAATCTTGCCGCTGCTCGGCCATTTCAGCCAACGCCCGCCATGCGTCGCGCCTAAGTTCTGCATCCTGCAAAAGTGACAATGACTGCTTAAGTAACTGCTGGGCCTTGCCCCACAA
>JBEGPS010000167.1:0-6301 GCA_041181325.1 Pseudomonadota bacterium | reverse complement strand
TGGCAGCTAACTGCAGAATGGCCGCAATCGTGGCCGCGTTGTGCGTGGCGAACTGCGGGTAGATCACGTCCGACGCCTCCAGCAGCGCGCTGGCGCAGGCCAGATAGCTCACATCCGTGTGGTGCTTGTGGGTGAACACGGGGTAGTGCGGCAGGCCCATTTCTTGGGCGCGTTTGATTTCCGCATCCCAATACGCGCCCTTCACCAAGCGGCACATCAGGCGCACCTGGTGCTTGCGGGCCAGCGCGGCCACATGGTCAATCAGCTCCAGCGCGCGGGTCTGATACGCCTGCATGGCCAGCCCCAAACCGCTCCACAGCGGGTAGTGCTGCGCCACCTGTGCCATAAGCGCCTCCAGCACGTCCAGCGACAGCTCCAGCCGATCGACCTCTTCTGCGTCAATCGTGAGGCTGATGTTGGCACGCGCGGCCTGCTCGCACAGGCCCCACACGCGGGGCACCAGCTCGGCCATGACACGTTCGCGCTGCGCGTCTTCATAACGCGGGTGCAGGGCCGACAGCTTGATGGAAATACCATCATTTTGGGCTATAGCCCCCGTGGAGCTTGCGTAGCCAGCTATGAATTCAATAGCGTCAGAATAGCTCTTGAGGTACTTGCGGGCGTCCGCTTCAGTGCGTGCGCCTTCGCCCAGCATGTCGTAGCTGTAAGTTAGCCCCCACGCTCCACCGCTGCGCGGGTCGCTGCGCCCCACGGGGGCTAATTCCCCTTGGAGCGGCCCGGCGGGGAATTGTCCCTTGCGCACTTGCAGATGCGATTTACGCGCAGTGTTGGCCTCGGCCGCGGCTTCTTTCATGGTCTGGCCCAGCACAAACTGGCGGCCCAGCAGTTGCACCGCGCGCAGGGTGGCGGCCACCACGGTTTTGGCACCCAGCTTGCCGAGCAGGCCGGGCTCGGAGCGAGGGGCGCCCGCCGACGCGTTGCCCGGTGTCTCCGGCGTTTGAGCCGTTTGGGGCAAAAAGTGCTTGGACAGCGCAATGGCCGCGCTCGACAAGCGCGCCAGCACTTTGTCTCCCGCCCCCTCAAAGTCGGCCCGCCCCAACTGGTCTGCGGTCAGGGCAATGGCGGTTTCCGCATCGGGCACGCGCAGCAGCGCTTCGGCCAGGCGCATCAGGGCGAGGCCTTCGGCGCTGGAAATGGGGTACTCCTTGAGCAAGCTCTCCATGGCCCAAAACGGTGGCGGGTTGTCGCGCACGGCTTGCACCCAGGGTGCGGCGGCGCGGGCGGCAGCGGCCCAGTCCAGTGACCGGCTGACCGCTTGCAGTCGGTGCGCCGCCACTTCGGACTCAGAACGGTAGGGAAAAGGCAGGCGTTGGGATGAATGCATGGCAGACCTCAGCAAGTAGTGATAGCTGCTATGGTGTCCGCTTTTATGCTGAGTTATTTGCTATATTTAGTTAATAAATTAGTGAATTAATACAGTAAAAAACCCGCATCGAGAAGGCAGCGCATGGATTTGGACCGTATCGACCTCAAAATACTCACTTGCCTGCAGCAGGACGGCCGCACCTCTAACCTCAAGCTGGCAGAAAACGTCATGTTGTCGCCCACGGCCGTGCTGGCGCGGGTGCAGCGGCTGACCAAAGAGGGCTATATCGTGGGCTATGAAGCCCGGCTCAACCCCCTGAAACTGGGTGCAGGCATGATGGTGTTTGTGGAGGTGCTGCTAGACCGCACCACACCCAATGTGTTTGAGGCCTTCAAAGCCGCGGTGCAGGTGCATGGCGAGATTCTGGAGTGCCACATGGTGGCCGGCGGGTTTGACTACCTGCTCAAAACCCGCATGGCCGACATGGCCGCCTACCGTAACTTCGCAGGCACGGTGCTGTGGCAACTGCCCGGCGTGCGCGAAACCCGCACTTACCCTGTGATGGAGGAAATTAAGGACACCACGCATCTGAAGCTCATGTAAAACCCTTAGCCAAATGAGGTGGGCACTAAGTCACAATTGGTACATGATCAATCGTCGCCAATTTACCCTTGCCGCCGGCAGCGCCGCCGCATTGGGTTTCCCCGCCGTTCACGCCGAGTCTGAAAAAATCATTCTGGGACAGTCGGCCGCATTCACCGGGCCCGCTGCGCAATTGGGCACACAGTTTCATGCCGGCGCCAAGCTGCACTTTGAGCAGATCAATGCCCAAGGTGGCATCTCTGGACGCAACATTGAAATACGTCAGCTCGACGATGGCTACGAGCCAGAGCGCTGCGCAGACAACACCCGCAAGTTGCTCGATGACGACGTGTTCGCCCTGTTTGGCTACATTGGCACGCCCACCAGCGTGGTGGCACTGCCTCTGGCTACCAAGGCCAAAATACCTTTTATCGCACCGTTTACCGGGGCCATGGCACTGCGCACACCACTCAACCGCTATGCCTTTCATGTGCGAGCCTCGTACAACGACGAGACCGCACTCATCGTGCGCCAATTGCACAACGTGGGCATCACCAAAATTGCGGTGTTTTACCAAAATGACGCTTACGGCAAAGCCGGCTTGGACGGAGCCACACTGGCTTTGAGCGCCTTGAACCTCAAACCCGTGGCTACGGCTACGGTGGAGCGAAACTCCGTCGATGTGGCCAAAGCGGTGGAAACCATCAACGGCGCAGCCCCAGAAGCAGTGATCCAAATCAGCGCCTACAAGTCGTGCGCGGCCTACATTCGCGCAGCACGCAAGGCCGGCTACGGCGGCAACTTTTACAACGTGTCGTTTGTGGGCACACAAGCCCTGGCAGATGACTTGGGCAAAGAGGGTGCTGGCGTGGTGGTGTCGCAAGTCATGCCTTCACCCTACAGCAGTGCCAAACCTATCGCGCGCGAGTTCCAAGAAGCCGTGCGCAAAGCTAACGGCGCAGTTCAGGCCAACTTTTCCAGCATGGAAGGGTTTTTAGCAGCCAAGGTGGTGGCAGAAGGGCTGCGCCGTGGCGGCGTGAAAGCCGGTCGCGAAGGCCTCATTACTGGCCTGGAATCCATGGGCAACCTGTCGTTGGGAGGCTACAACGTCAACTTTTCGCGCACCGAGCATGTAGCGTCCAGCTTTGTTGAGCTATCCATGCTCACGGGCGACGGCCGGGTGCGCACCTAGGCGGCCGGGGGGCGGCCGCCAAAAATGGCGGTGCCCACGCGTACCATGGTGCTGCCGCTGGCAACGGCGGCCTCTAGGTCGGCGGTCATCCCCATAGACAGCGTATCAAGCCCCAGCCCGGTTGCATTTAAAGTGTCAAATAGGGCTCTGGCCCTCGTGTGAATTGCGCAAGCAGCTACAAAATCAATAGCAGGCTCGGGAATCGTCATGATGCCGCGCAGGCGCAGTTGAGGCAGTGCAGCCACTGCATGGGCCAATGCCAGAGCGTCGTCAGGGGCAACCCCCGCCTTGGTGGGCCCGCCGTCCATATTGACTTGAATACACACCTGCAGCGGCGGCAAGTGTTGCGGGCGTTGCTCGCTCAGTCGCTGGGCAATTTTGAGCCGGTCTACAGAGTGCACCCAATCAAAGTGGCCCGCCACCAGGCGCGTTTTGTTGCTTTGAATCGGTCCGATGCAATGCCACTGCAACGGCAAACCGGTCAACTGGGCCATTTTGTCCACGGCTTCTTGAATATAGTTTTCACCAAAGGCGGTTTGCCCGGCTTCAAACGCTTGGCGCACCGCGTCAGCGCCAAAGGTCTTGGAAACAGCCAGCAAGGCCACGGCGTCTGCGCAGCGGTTTGCGTTGGTGCAGGCCTGCGCAATGCGCTGGCGCACGCGCTGGAGATGGTCGGCAATCATGGTCATAATCCATGAGCGTATCAAATTGCCTGAACCATTCGCTCGAGGACTCTGTGGACATTACTCAATTGCTTGCTTTTAGCGTCAAAAACAAAGCTTCTGACTTGCACCTCTCCGCCGGTTTGCCGCCCATGATTCGGGTGCATGGCGACGTGCGCCGCATCAACGTGGAGCCGCTGGACCACAAGCAGGTGCATGCCATGGTGTACGACATCATGAACGACACCCAGCGCAAGAACTACGAAGAGTTCTTAGAAATTGACTTTTCGTTCGAGATTGACGGGCTGGCGCGCTTTCGGGTGAATGCCTTTAATCACAACCGCGGCGCGGGCGCCGTGTTTCGGACCATTCCCAGCAAAATTTTGTCGCTGGAGCAATTGGGCGCACCCAAGATTTTTGGCGACCTGGCCTTAAAACCACGCGGCATGGTGCTGGTGACCGGACCCACCGGCTCAGGCAAATCCACCACTTTGGCGGCCATGGTCAACTACCTCAATGAGACCGAATTCGGCCACATTCTGACGGTGGAGGATCCGATCGAATTTGTGCACGAATCCAAAAAATGTCTGGTTAACCAGCGTGAAGTGGGCCCGCACACTTTGAGTTTTGCCGCCGCGCTGAAATCTGCGCTGCGCGAAGACCCTGACTGTATTTTGGTGGGCGAAATGCGCGACTTGGAGACCATCCGCCTGGCCATGACGGCTGCGGAAACCGGCCATCTGGTGTTTGGCACCCTGCACACCAGCAGCGCCGCCAAAACCATCGACCGGATCATCGACGTATTCCCGGCTGACGAAAAAGAAATGGTGCGCGCCATGCTGAGCGAATCGCTGCAGGCGGTGATCTCGCAGACGCTGTGCAAAACCAAAGACGGCCAAGGCCGTGTGGCAGCGCACGAGATCATGCTGGGCACCAGTGCCATTCGCAACCTGATTCGCGAGGCCAAAGTGGCGCAGATGTACTCCAGCATCCAAACTGGCAACAGCTTAGGGATGCAAACCCTGGACCAGAACCTGACCGATCTGGTGCGGCGCAACATCATCAGCCCCTCCGAGGCCCGCAGTAAAGCCAAGATACCGGATAACTTCCCGGGCTAATGCATCTGAAGGACCCTATTCATTATGGAACGCGATCAGGCTACGAGATTTATCAACGACCTGTTGAAGCTGATGGTCAGCCGCAACGGGAGCGACCTGTTCATTACTGCCGACTTTCCACCCGCAATTAAAGTCGATGGCAGGATGACCAAAGTGTCGCCACAGCCCCTCAACGCCTCACACACGATGGCCTTGGCCCGTTCGATCATGAGCGACAAGCAAGTGGCAGATTTCGAGCGCACCAAGGAAGGCAACTTTGCCATTTCGCCGCCCGGCATTGGTCGTTTTCGGGTGAATACATTCATACAGCAAGGCAAAGTGGGCATGGTCATGCGGGTGATCCCGCAAGTGCTGCCAACCATTGACGGTTTGAAGGTTCCACAAATCCTGAAAGACATCGTGCAGTCCAAGCGCGGGCTGTGCATCTTGGTGGGGGCCACAGGCTCGGGTAAGTCAACCACGTTGGCAGCCATGGTTGATTGGCGCAATGAAAACTCTTATGGTCACATCATCACGGTGGAAGACCCGGTGGAATTTGTGCACGCGCACAAAAACTGCGTAGTCACCCAGCGCGAGGTGGGCCTGGACACCGACAGTTGGGAGTCCGCGCTAAAAAACACCTTACGCCAAGCGCCAGACGTCATTTTGATGGGCGAAATTCGGGACCGCGAAACCATGGAGCACGCCGTGGCGTTTGCCGAAACTGGCCACATGTGCCTGGCCACACTGCACGCCAACAGTGCCAACCAGGCGCTGGACCGCATCATTAACTTCTTCCCCGAAGAGCGGCGCAGCCAGTTGCTCATGGACTTGTCGCTGAACCTGAGGGCGCTGGTGTCGCAACGCCTGATACCCAAGCAAGACGGCAAGGGACGCATTGCTGCAGTCGAGGTGATGATCAACTCGCCCCTGATTTCAGACCTGATCTTCAAGGGCGAAGTGTCTGAGATCAAAGAAATCATGAAAAAAAGCCGTAACACTGGCATGCAAACTTTTGACCAGGCGCTGTTTGATTTGTTTGAGACCAACGCCATTACCTATGAGGATGCGCTTCGCAATGCCGATTCGCTCAATGACTTGCGTCTGCAAATCAAGCTACATAGCCAACGCGCAAAAACCAATGATTTCAGTGCAGGCACCGAAAGCTTTGCCATCGTGTAAACCTTCAGTAGCACGCGCCCTTTCCGTTAAACCATAAACCCCTGTCATGTCCAGCATCAACACCAAAACCTACGATCACTCAGCCCCTGCATCTGTCGCCTTTTTGGGATTAGGGGTCATGGGGTACCCCATGGCGGGGCACTTGGCCAAAGCGGGCCACCGCGTTACGGTATACAACCGCTCAAGCGCCAAAGCCAGCGCCTGGAACGCAGAGTTTGCAGGCGTCGCCAGCATCCTGGGCGCGCACGGCCAAGCCGCT
>JBEGPS010000166.1:0-11033 GCA_041181325.1 Pseudomonadota bacterium | reverse complement strand
CGCCAAACGCCAGCGTGCCGTCGCCATTGCATACGGTTTGCAGCTTGTAGGCGTTCAGTGCCAATGCGGCCAGGCGCACCATCATGCGTTCATCGGTTTCGCTGGGGTGGCGCGCAAGTGTTAGGGCATGGTCGGCGTAGTAGTAGTTGTCAATGTCTGCAATTTGCAGGTTGGCTTTGTAGATGGTGGATTTGAGGGCCATCAGACGCGTTTCGCCAACTCCGAGGCCTTGCCGGTGTAGCTACCGGGGGTCATGGCCAACAAACGGTTCTTCTCTGCTTGGGGAATCTCTAGCCCTTCAATAAAGCCTTGCATTAATTCTTTGGTCATTGCCGCACCACGGGTGAACTTTTTGAGTTGCTCATACGGCTGGGGCAGGCCAAAGCGGCGCATCACGGTCTGGATGGGCTCAGCCAACACTTCCCAAGAGGAATCCAAATCTTCAGCAATCGCGGTTTCGTTGATTTCCAGCTTGTTCAGGCCGGTGAGCAGCGAACTGTAGGCCAGCGTGGCATAGCCCAGCGCCACGCCCATATTGCGCAACACGGTGGAGTCTGTCAGGTCACGCTGCCAACGTGAGATAGGCAGCTTTTCGCTCAAGTGGCGCAACAGGGCATTGGCCATGCCAAGGTTGCCTTCGGCGTTTTCGAAGTCGATGGGGTTGACTTTGTGCGGCATGGTGCTGGAGCCCACTTCGCCGTCTTTAAGGCGCTGCTTAAAGTAGCCCAAGGAGACATAGCCCCACACGTCACGCGACAAGTCAATAAGGATGGTGTTGGTGCGTGCCACCGCGTCAAACAGTTCTGCCATGTAGTCGTGTGGCTCGATCTGGATGCTGTAGGGCTGAAACGTCAGGCCCAGGCCGAGCGGCTCTGGGGTTTCAATCACTTTTTTGCTGAAGGCTTCCCAGTCAAAGTCAGGCCAGGCAGAAAGGTGGGCGTTGTAGTTGCCCACCGCTCCATTCATCTTGGCCAAAATTTTGACAGCAGCCATGCGCTCGCTGGCCGCTTGCAAGCGCACGACTACGTTGGCAATTTCTTTACCCACCGTGGTGGGGCTGGCGGTTTGGCCGTGGGTGCGACTGAGCATGGGTACATCGGCGTAGGCGTGGGCCATTTCGCGCAGCTTCGACACAATGCGGGCCAAAGCGGGTAGCACCACTACGTCGCGGGATGAGCGCAGTTGCAGCGCGTGGCTGGTGTTGTTGATGTCTTCGCTGGTGCAGGCAAAGTGCACAAATTCGCTGGCATGTTCTAGTTCGGGGCGGGCTTCAAATTTAGATTTGATCCAGTATTCCACCGCCTTCACGTCGTGGTTCGTGGTTTTTTCGATGTCCTTGATGGCTTCACCATCCGCTTCAGAAAAGTTTTTCACCAACCCCAGCAAGTAAGTGCGTGCTCCGGGCGTAAGTGGCTTGAATTCAGCAAATCCTGCGTCACTGAGCGAAATAAACCATGCCACTTCGACCTGCACACGGCGGTGCATATAGCCGAGTTCGCTGGTCAGGGGGCGCAGGGTGGACAGTTTGGCAGCGTAGCGGCCGTCCAACGGGGAGAGGGCGGAAATGGCAGAGAAGGTCATGGCGCAATTGTAGGTGGGGAGTTTCTGACCATTTGTGCAGCAAAGAGGGCTTTGCCCTGTGTATAGAATGAAAGCTCCTGCAACAGTAGCCTCTTCATGAAACTTATCGGATCCACCACCAGCCCCTATGTTCGCAAAGTGCGCATTGTGATGGCAGAGAAAAAACTCGATTACGCATTCGTAACCGACGACGTTTGGAGCGCCGACACTACCATTTCTCGCAGCAACCCGCTGGGCAAAGTTCCCTGCCTGGTCATGGAAGGCGGCGAAGCCTTGTATGACTCCCGCGTGATTGTGGAATACCTCGACACCTTGTCGCCTGTGGGCAAGCTCATCCCGGCAGTGGGCCGCGAGCGTGCCGAAGTCAAAACGTGGGAAGCGTTGGCCGATGGCCTGCTAGATGCATCATTGTTGGCGCGCATGGAGTCCGTGTGGTCTGGCCGCACTGAGGCGCAGCGCAGCCAAGCCTGGATTGACCGCCAGTTGGTAAAAATAGACGACGCCCTGAAGGCGATGAGTCTTGGCTTGGGCGACAAGCCTTTTTGCGCCGGTATTCACCTCAGTTTGGCTGATATTGCGGTGGGTTGTGCGCTGGGGTATCTGGACTTTCGTTTTCCCCGGATCGACTGGCGTTCCCAATACCCAGGCCTGGTCAAACTGCATGACAAGCTGATTCAGCGTGCCAGCTTTGCCGATACGGTTCCAGCCTAACCGGCTGCGGGCTAGTCCCAAAAGAGCCATCCAGGGTGCCTGATTAAGAGCGCCCGTTACGGTACTTACATCGGTTTACAACAATAGGCTGGTTGTTTTTTAGGGCTGCACGTACAGTGCAAGCACTATGGCGAACTACAAGACTGTCTATAAATGCCGTGAATGCGGTGCGACCAGCTACCAGCAGGTAATTGACCGCGCGCAAGATGGCTCTCTCAGAGCAACAGGCGAGTACAAATGCACGGGCTGCCGCACCATATTTGCGTCGATTCGCGCATGGTGGGAGCCACGTCGCAAAGTAGATTTTCAGCCCAGCCGATTCCCTAGTTCGGCCATGGGCAACGCCGCAGGCCGTTCACCCTCCGCGTGACCTTAGCTGTTCGAGCGCTTCTTTAGCCAGCGCATCAGGCCGCCGACCAAAGGCAGCTTTTCATACAACTCTTCGGCGGCATCCCAGTAGTCGCGGTGCAAAGTCACCAAGCCATCATTTGAGAACACCAAGTGCGACCCGCCCAGAATGACTTGCTCTTGGGTCTTTTGGAAGTTCCTGAACCGAAAGCGAAACTCCCAGGTCAAGAAGCATTGTTGGCCCTGCACGATGCGCTCGGTTACTACAAAGCGTGGGGCCTGGAGTGCCACAAACATGTGCGCAAAAATGCCTTCAATGGCGGATAAGCCAGTCACGTCGTTGAACGGGTCTTTGAACCGGGCGTTGGTGGCGTAATAACGTGGAATGTCTGCCACCGACTGGGGTGAGATCGACTCGAAATACGCGACGATGCGCGTGGTGGCGGAGGTGGGATCTGTCATGGGGCCCATTACAACGCAGCCTTGCGTACTAACGCAAAGAACATTCGATTGGGCAGTAGGCGCAGTGCCTTCATCCACAGGGTAAAGCGTTTGGGAAAGTGAATTTCAAACGCGCCACGCGCCCAGCCTTTGACAATGGCCTGCGCGGCTTGCGCCGGTGTCAATAGTGCGGGCATGTCAAATTGGTTGTTGGCCGTGAGCGGGGTTTGCACAAAACCGGGGTTGATGATGCTCACGCCGATGCCTTTGTCGTGCAAATCGAGGTACAGCGTTTCTGCCAGGTTGATGAGCGCGGCTTTGGTCGGGCCATAGGCCAGGCTGTTGGGCAAGCCTCGGTAGCCCGCTACGCTGCCTACCAGGCTGATGTGACCCGCCCCGCGCGCCAGCATAGCTGGCAGCACTGCACTGAGTACCTGCAAGGCCCCGGTGTAATTCACTTCCATGTGGCGCTGCATGTTGGGCACGTCCATGGCAAAGGCGCGCATGGCTTGGTAGTGCCCTGCGCAGTACACCACGCAGTCCAGCGGGCCGCGGGCCTGCAATTGCATGGCAGCGGCTTGCACGGCTTGCGCATCGGTCACGTCCAGCGCCAAGGCGCGGGCGCCGGGGTGGGCTTGCACAAAAGCGTCCAGCGCCTGCGCCTTGCGGGCCGACACCACCACCTGCGCGCCCAGCGCATGCAGTGCGGAGGCTGTGGCCTGGCCAATGCCGGTGGACGCGCCGACCAGCCAGACGGTTGTGCCGCGCCAGTTCTGCAAGGGCGGATTCAGGGGTTTGAGCAAAGGCATGAAGGCTTTCTGTTTCTAGCGTTTGGTGAATGACAGCGTGACTTCGCCCAGCCGTACCCCCAGCTTGCGCATGGTGGCTTTGTTGAGCATGACCTTGTCGGTCATGAGGTACATCCAGTCGTCAAATTGCACCTCATAGACAGAGCCATTGACTGGCAGCGACAGCGTGTAGGTCCAGTAAAACGCATTGCCCCGCGCTTGGCCTTGGGCGGTGCCGACCACGTCACCCGCTGTGCCGGTGTAGCGGCCGTCGGCCAGTTTGGTGAGGCGCCAGACGCGTTTTTGTTTTGTGCCGTCGGAGTAGGTGAAGTCTTCGTCCAGCACGCCCTCGTTGCCGGTCCAGGTGCAGTTCATCACCACGGTGAAGCGCTTGACCACGGCCCCAGAGCGGTCGGTGAACACGCCGTAGGCATCGAGCACTCCGTTGAAATACTGCTGCAAATCCAGCACGGGCTTCTCAGTGGCATAGGCTTCGATGTTTTGCGATGCGCAGCCCCCTAGGCTGATGGCTGCGGTGGCTGCAGCACCGGTCAGCAGCAGGCGGCGGCTCAGCGGGTGGCTCTTTGCGAAGCTGGCGGCATGTGTCATGGTGTCTTTCGAAGTAGAAGGGTGGTAAGCAGCACCGCAGCCAGCGCTTTCAGCGCACATGGCAGCAGGCAATAGGCAGCGGTGAGCGTTTGCAGTGCTTGTGGGTCGCGCGCGCCGGGCGCATAGCCCAACCAGCCCAGCGCAGGCAGGGCCAGGCCGGCCGCCAGCGCCAGGTTGAGTTTGGTGGCGAAGTTCCACCAGCCAAAGTACGCGCCCTCGGCACGGCCTTGGTCGCCATGCGTGGCAATGGTCCCCGCCAGCAAAGCGCTGGGCAGCGCCAGGTCGGTGCCCAAGGCCACGCCCGATAAGGCGCACACCACCACAAAGGTGGTCACATCACCAGCACCCAACTGCGATGCACTCAAGAAAACCGCAATCGACAGCACCATGCCCGCCAGCCAGGTGCGCGCCAGGCCGATGCGCTGCACTAGCCTGAGCCACAGCGGAATGGCCAGCGCAGCGCTGAGAAAGTAGCTGCCTAAAAACAGCGGCTCACTGCCGGTGGGGGCTTGCAAGCGGTCTTGCACGAAAAACAAAATCAGTGTGGCGGGTACTGCGCTGGCAATGCCGTTGACCATGAACACCGCCATCAGTGCGCGAAAGCCGGGTCGGGTAAAAGGCAGCCACAGCGAAGAAGGTCGCCCGGCGGAAAACGTCGCGCTAGTTTCCGCAAGCGCTGCGCCGACATGCTGGTTCGCTGTCTTGCCCGTTAGCCCTTTATCGGCTTGTACCTTGGCGGTAGACAAAGGCTTGCGCGCCGTGCCCCAGGCCCACCAGCCAACAGCCAGCGCTATCAAAAACAGAGCTGCTTGTGCATGCAGGCCAAGGGCCGCAGGCACAATCGATGCAAAAACAACCCCCACCAAGCCCAACCCTTCGCGCCACGCCACAACCCGGCTGCGCTGTGCTTCATCGCCGCCCAGCATGGCGCCCCAGGACTGGTGGGTAATGCTCAGTGCGCTGTAGGCGATGTAAGTCATCATCAGGCAGGCGGTCGCCCACCTAACCAGCGCATCCACACCTTGCACGGGTGGAAAAAACAACAGCGCAAAGCCCATGCCCAGCAGCACGCAGGCGACGGCAGCCCAGCGCAGCACGGCCTGGGTAGACCGCGCAAACAGCGCATCGCTCCAGCGGCCCAACAGCGGATCAATGACCGCATCCAGTAGCCTGGCCGCCAACAACACGGCCCCCAATGTGGCCAGCGGCACGCCAAACGTGCGCGCGTAGTGGTTGGGTAACACCACGTACAGCGGCAGTGCCACAAATGCCAGCGGAAAACCCATTAGCCCATAGCGCCAACCGTCACGCCAGCCAAAGCCGGGCGCGGTGCTGGTGCCGGATGGTTTATGCATACGCTGCCAATAGCTCGGTGCGCAGGCGTGGCTCGCTGGTGTTGGGGGACAGCCAAATGCCAAAAAACTGTTGGCTGAATTCCACGTCTTTGACCGTAGCCCGTAACTGACCGTTGAAGTAAAAATGGGCACCCATCGCGGGCAGGTGAACGCCGGTGATGCGGTCGCCTTCCTTTACATCAGGAAACGCGTCTTGCATGGCTGCCAGCCAGCGTTGCTCGGTGGCCGCAGGCAAGTTGCCTGCACGGCGCATTTCTTTCAAAGAGCGCTCGGCAATCAAGTTGCCTTTGAGCGAGCGCAAATAGGTCAGCTCCAGCGCCAAGCCGTGCTGCGCGAAGGTAGCGGCTTGAAAGCCCGGTGCCACCCACAGACGCGCATCGTAAATCGATAACCCCAAAAACTTCAGTCGGGAGGTACCCGCTGCTTGGTGCTGGGGCAACTCGGCTGCCACTTCTGCAGGTGTTACAGCCTGCGCATGTGCGCTGCTCGTGCCACTAACGGCCCAGGCCAGCAACGCCCCAGCCGTGCCTTGCAGGGCAGACCTGAGTACTGCACGGCGAGAATTTTCGGTTTGATCGGGCCGCATGGCTTAGCCCTCGCGTTTTTGCAAGGTGTACTGCACCACGTCGATGTTTTCTTCATCAAATGCGGCTTCGCAATACGCCAGATAAAACTCCCAGATGTGCATGAAGCGCGCATCGAAGCCGTTGGCCAGCACCTGCTCGCGCTGGGCCAAAAAGGCCTCGCGCCAGCGCCGCAACGTTTCGGCGTAGTCGTGGCCAAAGGCGTATTCGTCCACCACGTCCAGCCCTGCAGCAGCAGCCTGCGCCCGGAACTCGCGTGGGCAGGGCAGACAGCCGCCGGGGAATATGTACTGCTGAATGAAATCGGTGGAGCCCACGTAGCGCTCGAACAGCGCGTCGTCAATCACGATGCTTTGCACGCAAGCGCGGCCCCCGGGTTTGAGGAGTTTGGCCACGGTTTGAAAGTAGGTGGGCCAGTATTCGCGGCCCACGGCTTCCACCATTTCGATGGAGCAAATGGCGTCAAACGGTGCATCGTTGATGTCGCGGTAGTCTTGCAGGCGCAAGTCGGATTTGTCTTGCGCGCCAAAGCGCTGCATGCGCTCTTGCGCAAATACCAGTTGCTCTGTGCTCAGCGTCACGCCAGTGACGTACGCGCCAAATTCGGTAGTGGCCATCTCGGCCAGCGCACCCCAACCGCAGCCAATTTCCAACACCCGGTCGCCGCTTTGCACGCCCGCCATAGATAGCGCGCGGCGTACCTTGGACTTTTGCGCGTCGGCCATGGGTTGCTGGGTATTTCCCGCAAACAGGGCCGAGGAGTAGTTCATGGTCTCATCCAGCCAAAGGGTGTAAAACGCATTGCCTAGGTCGTAATGGGCATGGATGTTTTTGCGGCTGTGGGCCTTGGTGTTGCGGTTGAGCAGGTGCTTGACGCGGTAGAGCAAGCGGCCTATCCACGTGCCATAGATCACGCCCTCCACCTCAGTGCGGTTTTTTACCAGTACGCGCAGTAGTTCGGTCAGATTGCTGGTGCTCCAGTCGCCGGAGATAAAACTTTCTGCAAAACCAATGTCACCTGACTTAAGCGCCGCAGAGCACACATTCCAGTTGTGCAGATTCAGCGTGGCGTGGGGCATGGCATCGCCGCCAAAACGCTGCATGGAACCGTCGGGCAACTGCACCGTCAAGCTGCCGTGGCGCAGGCGCTGTAGCAACTTGAACACCGTGCGTGCAGCTGTTGGTGTGCCGTGAGGCAGGGTGAACGCAGGCGCATGGGTTTTGGAAATGCTGTTCATGGGGGTCTCGCGCAGAGGTTGTATTGGGTTGGAACGGATTAAAGCGGTGGAGCGTGCAATGCCGCACTAGCGGCTGGTAAAGGCAGCCGGTGGCACCGGCTTGCGATGAAAAGGAGCTTTTTTGAGAAGCAGTTTCAGCGCTTGCCAATGGATGCGCGCCACCACGCCTAGAGTCATGGCAGGGTAGGCCCACAGGGCGCGACGCACGCTGCGGGCGTTGAGAGGCTCCAGCGCGCCGCTCACGCTGGTTTCAATTAGTGGGCCATTGGCGTCATCGTAATCAACGCGTGCCACGGTGCGCAGCCTGTTAGGCGTCAGCATGAAGCGAAAGCGGTAGCCGCCCTCCACTGGGCAAAACGGCGACACATGAAACACCTTCTTTGCGCGTTGTTCTACACCGTATTGAGGCTGGTCCAGCAGGTAGCAATGGCGCTCTCCAAAGGTGTTGTTCACCTCCACCACCGTGGCACGCAGCGTGCCATCGGCGCGATGGCAGTACCAAAAGCTCACTGGTTTAAAGGTAAAACCAAGCACGCGGGGGTAGCAGTGCAGCCATACTTCGCCGGTCGCATCTGCAATGCCTTCGCTGTGCAGCAATGCATCCAGCCAGGCCAGCGCGCCGCCCTTGGCCATACTGCGGCCATCACCATGGTCTTTGTCAAAAAAGCTCAATGGCGACCAGCGGTTGCGGGCTAAATTTCCGGAGCCGTTGGCTTGCAGGCTGCGCATGGGCAGCATGAGGAAATAGGTGCCATAGGCAAACGCATTGCGCACGGGCTTAAGACGGGTGTGGCGCACCTGCCCAAAGCCCAGCAGTGCCACGGCCGCTGTGCCGGGAGTGACATTGCAAAGGGTGGCGCGGGCTGTCATGGGCGTGTCGTGGGTGTGATCAATTTCAATAGGTCGGTGTGTTTTGCAGACGCGCTGTTTGGATCCGCGTCGCCACATCGAGCCCCGATTTCAAGCCGTCCTCATGGAAGCCATAGCCGGTCCACGCGCCGCAAAAATAGGTGTTTTGCTTGCCTTGCAAAGCGGGCACCTGGCTTTGCGCGCGAATGGCTGCCAAATCGAACACCGGGTGCGCGTAATCAAAGCTGCCGTGCACGTGTTGCGGTGCAATCTCGCGTATCGGGTTGAGTGACACCACCACGCTTTGGGCAAACGGCAACGGCTGCAGCATGTTGAGCAGGTAGTGCAGGCACACGCGGGCAGTGTCTTGCTGGGTATTGGCGCTGCGTTCGTAGTTCCATGAGGCCCAGGCGCGGCGGGTTTGGGGCAGCACGCTGGTGTCGGTGTGCAGCACGGCGCGGTTGCCTTGGTAGCGGATAGCACCCAGCGTTTCGCGCTCTTGCGGTGTGGCGTCGCTTAGCAGCGCTAGGGCTTGGTCCGAGTGGGTGGCCAGTACCACGGTGTCAAAGCACTCAGTTTGGCCATTGCTGGTGACCATCACGCCCTGCGCTGTGCGCTCGATCAGTTGCACGGCGCTGTGCAGGCGCTTGTCGGCAATCCTGGCAACGATCTTGTCTACATAGTGCTTGGCACCGCCGGTCACCGTCCACCATTGCGGGCGGTTGCTCACCTGAATCAGCCCGTGGTTATGGCAAAAGCGGATCATGGTGGCCACCGGGAACTGCAACATCTGGTCAGTAGGGCAGCTCCAGATGCAGCCCATCATGGGCAAGAAATACCAGTGGGTAAATTCTTCTGATAGCTGGTGCTGGCGCAAAAATTCGCTCAGGGGCTGCATCAGATCGGCCTCCGCATTGCGCATGGCAATGTCGGTGGCCAGTTTGTTAAAGCGCACCACGTCGCGCAGCATGCGCAAAAACCGAGGATTTACCAGATTGCTGCGCTGGGCAAATACCGTGTTGAGCGATGAGCCACTCCACTCCAGTGGGCCACCTGCCTTGGCCTCAGGCACTTTGACCGAGAACGACATGTCCGATTTGGCAGTATCCACATCGAGCTCTGCCAGTAGGTCAATCAGGTTAGGGTAGGTGCGCTCGTTGAACACCAAAAAACCGGTATCCACGCCATGGGTTATCTCCCCAGTAGCGCTAGGCAGTGTTACATCCACTGTATGGGTGTGGCCGCCAAAGTAGCCATCAGCCTCCAGAAGTGTGATGTCCGCCTGCCCTTGTAACCTGTGTGCAACTGCAAGACCGGAGATACCTGAACCAACGATAGCAATTTTCATAATGGATTTGAACTTTGCGTTTATTTTGTGACTATTTGGTAATATATCAAATTAGCTAGTCTAGATCACACTCCGGCTATAGGGTTATGAAGTCATTAAAGCGAATGGCGTCAACTGAGCCTAACTGAGCCTGCTAGCATCGTTGTTATGCAAGTCTCTGATCACCCCCCCGTTTTTTTAAACAAAATTTGCCAACGCGACGCTCTCGCGCCAGCGCTAGCCCAATTGCCTAAACCCTGGGTGTTTACCAATGGAGTGTTTGATGTGTTGCACCGGGGGCATGTGATGTACCTCGCGCAAGCTAGGGCATTGGGTGGGAGCTTGATTGTTGCGCTGAATACGGACGCTTCAGTGCGCAGGTTGGGTAAAGGCGACGACCGACCGTTGAATCAAGACGTTGACCGTGCCATAGTTATGGCGTCGCAAGGGGCTGTGAGCTTAGTCACCTGGTTTGATGAAGACACGCCGCTGCAAATCATCAGTGAAATACGCCCTGATATTCTGGTTAAAGGGGGTGACTACGACATGGAAAAGCTGCCCGAAACAGCGTTGGTGAAAACCTGGGGTGGCGTGGCGCTTGCTTTGCCTTTTGTACAGGGCTACTCAACCAGCAAGTTGGTACAAAGAATTCGAGCCGGCTAGCTGCTAGTCTTCCGAGGCTTGGCTCGGGCCTTACTTGGTTTTAGTGGTGCCGGTGGCACCATTTGAGCCCCCCGATGCGGCAACAACACCTAACACCGCCGCCCCAGCAGCGATCGATCCCACGCTAATACCGCCCAGCGCAGAGGCGCCAGCCGCTGCACCCGTACCGGCACCTGCCGCACCGCCCAAGGACAGTGTCCCCAGTTGCGTGAATGCCGTGCTGATGCCCGAGGGGATTGCAGTCGACGGAATCACCGCGGCCAGCACAGATGACGAGGCAATAAAACCTGACTCGCCCGCTGCAAAGTTGGTCGTACCGGCGAAGTTGGTGCCTGACACCGCCCCCTGTGTCACCGACAAGTAGTCGCCCTCTTGCACGCCGACGACAAAGTCTGTGCCACGAATGCCAACGGTTGCGGTGGTCGTTTTGAGTGCGAAGGCACTGCGGTTTCTGCCTCCAATCAGGCCGGTCACAAAACGCATAGACCCTCTAAAGATCGACATGGCGATGCGGTCTAACTCAGGCTTGGCAGCGTCAA
>JBEGPS010000165.1:0-4418 GCA_041181325.1 Pseudomonadota bacterium | reverse complement strand
CTGGAACCGGCAAGGTCTCGGCCGGGGAAAATGAAACGGCCGGCTTATTGAACAGTTCATAGCCAAATTGAACCAACTCGGTACGAAGGCCCTGCTGTTGGATGCGCTCGTCCAGTGAGATCGTGCTGAGGGCCTCATTTGCCTTTTCTTCCAATTTCGAAGATTCGACGCGTATTTCGACACCGGATGATTTGATTTCTGCCGTGGCTGTTATAGGGATTTTTGGAATTTCCGCAAGCAAAGGTGCATCATTTCCGGTGGGAGCGGCTTTGGCCGCTTGATAGCGCTGCTCCACGTTAAGGGGAACGAGCCCCAGTGCAACCTCCTTAGCCTGAACGAATACCGAGATCACCAACGTGATACTCACCAAGCAAAAGCGCAGAATATTTAATATTTTCATTGCTTTTCAGTCCACCTTAGAATCGGGAAAACGTAAACAGCCCTTGCTATTCACTATACGTCCCGCAGGAGTATTTGGGCACTCATCCGCATAGTCAGGAACGCCGTCTCCGTCGGTATCGGCCGGACCACTGTATAGCGTACGTGAAATAAAATTGGCCATGTCACGCGGTTGTGCAACAGCGTCAAAGGTTTCTGCTAGACCGCAATCGGTTACATCCAGAAATTTTTCACGCGAGAAGGTATTTCCCACGCCAATGGCATAAAAGCAGCCCCCCAGTCCGTCTTTGCCATGCCAGGTCGTGCTCTGTGCCGCTACCGTTAAACCGCTTGCACGGACGGTACGCTGATGGAATCTGGCAATGGCTTCTATGGCGCGGTCATCCAGCCTATCCCACTTTGTGATGAGATAGATAGCCGTACGCCCAGGCTGTAGGCGTGCCCATTCTGTGAGCGCATCAATCCGTGGCGCCAGACTACTTCCACCCAGTGACAATGGACCTTGCCCCTTGGACAGCTGGGATTCAATGGCTTTGGGGTCATAGGGTCCTGCCGCAGTCGAGCCCGAAAAGGGCTGGCCGCGTCCCGTGGTCAGTAGCGCACCGGATAGGCCGCGCGCAGGCAGCGTCTGATTGAGTCGGCGCAATATTTCTCGCCCGAAAATCTTGGGCGACATGTCGTTGGTCTGAACGCCAGCCAGCCCGGCCTCATCCCACAGCACAAAAATATAATCTACGCGCTTGAGCCACTGTTCGCGCTCAATTGTGGGCATCAGATCGATGGCATCAAAGGTGTGAACGCTTTTCTTATAGGTCTGCACATCATAGGGTCGTAAGACGCTGGGGCTATCAACCTCAGGCGTCCGGAGTAATTTTTCTGTTGATGAACACGCCACCAATAGCAGTGCCATCGTACAACTAAGAATTAACTTACCTAAGCGCATCAGGATATCCATTCCACAAACATTTCTACAAAATCTTTCAAGTGGTGGTCGGGGAATATGTCGATCCCTAGAAAAGTTTTGAACCAATACAGGCACATGAATGCTAGCAGGCCAAAACAAACCAATACAACCCAGAGTAGAGCCAGGTAAAAAAATGTTCTGATGGGCAGCGGAACCAGCTCGCGCCGGGCGCGCTCGGTGGCGACGGTTGACTTTCTACGGTCCCTGCCCAGCCAGACAGCCATGTAGTAGCGCCGAAAAAAAAAGGGAAATACAGTTTCAAACTTGATCGGAGAGTTGCGCTCCAAGGCCATCCTCAGAAATGCATTAAGAACCTCTTGACGATGCTCGGGAGGGAGTAAATCCCGGATATGTGCAGGAATTCTGCTGAACAAAAATTCAGCTTGGATTAAATCAGCCATACCAGTCGGTTGCTTGCCAGTGTGCGTTGGTAACGGTTGACCGCTGTTCGACTTCATTTTAAGGCCTCAAGATCAAACTCATCACTGCAACCAAGTATTTGACATCCAATCCTGGGAAAGACTGTGGCGATTTTGTGTCGCCCAAACCTCCGTCTAACGCCTCCACCGCAGCCCGACGACAAAGCGCAGTGAAGTCCCTACAACGCCAGGATCAACTCGTGGCAGCTCTAGTCTAGCTGAACTAGTGCCGTCAAGGCCGCGAGTTGGATTGCCGATAATGCACGGCTGAGAAAATTGATCAAAACGCCAGCCGGCTATGCAATCCGGCCGCAAGCGCAGCGCCCGGGCCCGCAACCGTTTGTTGTCAGACCTGCTCCTCGTCGTGAGAAGCATTGTTTCATTTCTAAATTCCATACAGAGATTCAGACCATACCTTAGTCGGCTACCATGCCAGACATGCCGTTTTCGTTCTTTGCTGTACGTATATTCAAGTCCGTTCTGCTGTCGGTGACATTGGCTGGGTTGCAAGCTTGTGCGCCATTGCCGCCTGCACAGAAGAGCACAGTATTGCCGGCGTCCACCCAGTCTCAATACGTTTGGCTCAATCGCGTCACATGGGGTGCAACCACAACCGCGGTGCGCCAATTGGAGCGGGTTGGCCAAACACACTGGTTGCAGCAGCAATTGCTACCAGATGACGCGGTGCTGCCAGAGTCCGCACGGGCGACCGTTCAAAGCATGACGATCAGCCAGATGGGCCTCACAGACTTGGTGCTCAAAATGGAGCAGCAGCGCAAGGACGCTGATGCCGTCAAAGACGACGTCGAGAATAAAGCAACCCAACAGGCTTATCAAAGCGAGCTTACGCGGCTTTCCCTTGAGGCCTCTACGCGACACCTTCTGCGAGCACTCTACAGCCCTTCGCAAGTGCAGGAACAGATGACGTGGTTCTGGCTCAACCACTTTAATGTGCACATCGACAAGCACAACTTGCGCGCAATGCTAGGCGACTATGAGGACAGCGCCTTGCGTCCCCAATCCTTGGGGCGCTTTCGCGACCTACTCGGAGCGGTAACTTACCATCCTGCCATGCTCCGCTACCTCGATAACGAGCTAAACGAGTCAGGGCACATCAATGAAAATTTTGCTCGTGAGCTGATGGAGCTTCACACGCTGGGTGTGGACGGTGGTTATACCCAAAATGACGTACAGGAGCTGGCAAAGGTGCTCACCGGTGTGGGCGTCAATTTGAATGTGGATAATCCGAGCATCCACAAAGATCTGACCCGTTTTTACGTGCGACGCGGCTTGTTCGAATTCAATCCGCAGCGCCACGAATGGGGTCACAAAACGCTGTTGGGTCGCCCGGTGACGGGCGAGGGGTTAAGTGAAGCCGATGCTGCGCTTGACATTTTGGCTGGCCATCCCTCCACTGCGCGTTACGTGAGCCGAAAGCTGGCCACCTTCTGGCTCTCAGATGACCCGCCACAGTCTCTGATCGACCGCATGGCCGGGACTTGGAGGGCCACTGACGGCCGGATCGCTAAGGTCCTAGAGACCCTGTTTACGTCTACAGAATTCATGAATGCCCCGCCCTCAAAGTTTAAGGACCCTGTGCGCTATGTGCTGTCCTCGGTGCGGTTGGCCTATGACAACAAAGTGGTCCTCGACGTCGGCCCCGTGCTGAACTGGATCAACCGCTTGGGCGAGCCACTCTACGGCCGACAGACGCCCGACGGGTATCCGTTAGTAGCCTCAGGCTGGGACAGCTCAGGCCAAATGAACAACCGATTTGAAATTGCCAAGACGATAGGTTCGGACAGCGCAGGCCTGTTCAAAACTGATGCTCAACAACCTACAGTGGAACCTGCATTTCCACAGCTTGCCAGCGCCTTGTACTACCAAGCCATTCAGATCACCCTGAGTCCTGCTACGCTTATCGCGCTAGAGCAGGCCAACTCACCATCGGAGTGGAACACCTTTTTGCTGGCTGCCCCCGAGTCCATGCGACGCTAACTCCACTGTTCAGTCCTGCTCCCACACTGGGATCGGAGCCAGCCATGTATCGTCGTGATTTCCTGCGCAATGGCTTTCGTACGACTGTAGTTGTTGCGCTGGGCCTGCCGTACATGCAGTCGCCTGCTGCTGCAGCCATTGGCGATGGTGGCTCGTCGAAGTTTCTGTTTGTGTTCTTTAGTGGTGGCATGCATGCCGCGAGTCTGTTGGTGCCAATCGGTAGCAGTTTCTATTACGAGACGCGCCCTGACATCGCCAAACCAAATTCTGATACAGCCAGCGCCTTGCCAGCGACCACGGACTGGGAACTACACCCCGTGTTTCGTGATTCGCTTTATCCACTGTTCCGACAGGGCTAACTGGCGTTTGTGCCTTTCATCGGCACTGTCTACCTGTCGCGCAGTTACTTTGAAACCCAAGACTCGGTCCTGTAGTTCATCGGGGGCATTACTGCATAGAACGGACGCTAAACTTGCCTGCTATCAGTCAGCGCTGAGTACTGCATCTTTGGACTCGCGTCTTGCGAAATCTAACATCTCCGGCTATACCCGGGTGACAGCAGCCACATTCGCCAAGCACGCATCACATAACACCTTTGCCCTATCTGCCGACTCTGCCTCAGCATAGCAGCGCAGTTC
>JBEGPS010000164.1:0-4443 GCA_041181325.1 Pseudomonadota bacterium | reverse complement strand
CAACGAGCTTGCGGGCATTGACACGGTGCACATCCCGTACAAAGGCGGCGCACCTGCGTTGCAAGACCTGTTGGGCGGGCGGGTGGCAGCGTATTTCTCAACCCCATCCACAGCACAGGCCTATATCGACAACGGCCAGTTGATTGCACTTGCCAGCACGGGCCAGCAGCGCATGGCATCGTTGCCCAAAATCCCCACCATTGCAGAATCTGGCTACCCGGGATTCAGTGCCACCAATTGGTATGCGTTTGTCGCCACCAGCAAAATGTCCAAGCCACTCTTGGACCGCTGGAACACCGAGCTGGTCAAAGTGCTCAAGTCCCCCGACATCGTGGAGCAGCTGAACAAACATGGCTTAACACCCATGCCCGGCACGCGTGACGAATTAGCTCGCTACATTGCCAGCGAAACCACCACCTGGGGTCGGGTGATTCGTGAACGCAAAATCACCATGGACTAAGGCCACACTGGTTCAATGAAAATCCCGGCTGGTCGTCGCCAACTCACCCAGCAAATGGGTGAGGTCCACCAGCCGCTTGGCCACCACGTGCCGCACTTCGCCACCTGACGCTTCATCGCGCTGCCACACACCGTACACCGCCATCAGTCGCGACTGGTAGACCACGTCGCGAAACTGCTCTTTCACGGCCTTCCACACAATCACATTCACACTGCCACTCTCGTCCTCCAGCGTCACGAACACCACGCCTTTGGCCGTGCCCGGCTGTTGGCGCATGGTGACTATGCCGCAGGCACGCACCAGCCGTCCGGTGGGGTAATCGCGCATTTGTGCTGCCGTGAGTAGCTTCTGTTTTGATAGCTGACTACGCAATAGCAGCAAGGGGTGCGAGCGTAAAGTGAGTCCGATAGAGGCGTAATCGAAGGTGACTTCTTCGCCCTCTTGCGCGGCTGGCAGTTGCAAAATTTCTTCGTCAATCGGCACGCCTTGCAGCAGCGCGGGCGAAGGGCGCAGGGCGGATGCATCCCACACCTGCTGGCGGCGGTGGCCGCTGAGCGACTGGAGTGCATCGGCGCTGGCCAAGGCTTTGAGGTCTTCAGCACCCAGTTGGCAGCGCAGGGCCAGGTCCTGGGTGGTGGTAAACGGCGACTTGGCACGCTCAGTAGCGATGCGCTCGCCCACCGCTTGGCGCAGGCCGCTGACCAGACGCAGGCCGAGGCGAACAGCACCTAAACAGATGGGGTCAGAGCACGCGCTTTGCTTTGCAAATCGGTGGTCTGACCCCATGATTTCCAAAGTGCAATCCCAATCGCTGTGCTGCACATCCACGGCGCGCACTTCCACGCCGTGGCGTTGCGCATCTTGCACCAGTTGCGCGGGGCCGTAAAAGCCCAGGGGCTGGCTGTTGAGCATGGCGGCCAGAAAGCAGGCGGGCTCGTGCCACTTGAGCCAGCAGCTCACGTACACCAGCAGCGCAAAGCTGGCCGCATGGCTTTCGGGGAAGCCGTATTCACCAAAGCCTTCCATCTGCTTGAAAATAGCCTGGGCAAAGTCCTCCGGGTAGCCGTTTCGCACCATGCCGCCAATCAAGCGCTCTTTGTATTGGGTGACGTTACCGTGGCGCTTCCACGCGGCCATGGAGCGGCGCAGGCCATCGGCCTCGCCGGGCGTAAAGCCCCCGGCCAGCACGGCAATTTGCATCACCTGCTCCTGAAAAATCGGCACGCCGTGGGTGCGGCCCAAGGCCTTTTGCAGCGCCGGATAGGGCGACTTGGCACCCTCGGGGTTTTTGCGGGCCGCCAAATACGGGTGCACCATGCCGCCCTGAATCGGGCCGGGCCGCACGATGGCCACTTCCACCACCAGGTCGTAATAACAACGCGGCCGCAGGCGCGGCAACATACTCATCTGCGCCCGGCTCTCGATCTGAAACACGCCTACGGTATCAGCCCGGCAAATCATGTCGAAAGTGGCCACGTCGTCCCGCGCAATGTCTTGCATGCGCATGGGAGCGGCCAAGCCACGGCGCTGGGTGATCAGCTCCAGGCAGCGGCGTATGGCGCTGAGCATGCCCAGGGCCAGCACGTCCACTTTCATCAGACCCACGGCGCTAAGGTCGTCTTTGTCCCACTGGATGATGGAGCGGTCTTTCATGGATGCGTTTTCCACCGGCACCAGCCGCGTGAGCGGGCCTTGGGTCAGCACAAAGCCGCCTACGTGTTGGCTCAGGTGGCGGGGGAAGCGCTGGAGCTGGGTGGCCAGGTCTAGCCAGAGGTGCAGGAGACGAGGTGGCGGTATGGTCAAGTCACCTATCTCGCTAGTCGCCTGGATGGCAGAGTGCCCAGCTTCGTGTCCCCCGCCCGCTTTGCGGGCTCCTCCTTTACCTACGCTGGACACTCTGCCATCCAAGCTCCCGGCATCACTGGAACTTGACGGAGTAGATACCTTTTCTACCGCAGACTGCAACCGCTCCACCAACACTTCACGGCTGTACATGCCGGGGTGTTCTTTGGCCATGGCGGTGATCAGCACCTCGGGAATTTCCAGCGCACGTCCCACATCGCGCAGCGCACTGCGCGGGCGGTAGCTGATCACGGTGGCGGCAATGGCGGCGCGCTCGCGGCCGTATTTTTTGTAGATGTACTGGATGACTTCTTCGCGCCGCTGGTGCTCAAAGTCCACGTCAATGTCGGGTGGCTCGTTGCGTTCGCGGCTGATGAAACGCTCAAACAGCAGCGAGGTTTCCTGGGGGTTGGCCTCGGTGATGTGCAGGCAGTAGCACACCACCGAATTGGCCGCCGAGCCGCGCCCTTGGCACAAAATGCCGCGGCTGCGGGCAAAGCGTACGATGTCGTGCACCGTGAGGAAATACATCTCGAACTTCAGCTCTTCGATCAAGGTCAGCTCATGCTCCACGCGCTGGCGCAGGTCCGCAGGCATGCCTTGCGGTTGGAGTTCGACTGGGTAACGCTGCAGCGCGCCCTCTTCCACGTACTGGCGCAGCGTTTGCGCGGGTGTGCAGCCCGGCAGCACCGACTCCAGCGGGTAGTGGTAGCGCAGCTCTTGCAAATTAAAGGTACAGCGGTTGGCTACCACCAGCGTGTTGGCCAGCCACTGCGCGGGGTACAGCTGCGCCAGCCGCGCACGGGAGCGCAGGTGCAGCTCGGCGTTGGGTTGCAACGCGAACCCGCACTGCGCCACCGGCTTGCCCACGCGGATCGCGGTCAGCACGTCGTGCAGCGGCTTGCGCGAGCGCACATGCATGTGCACATGGCCAGCAGCCACCAGCGGCAGGCCAGTGAGCTGGGCGATGTGCTGCAAACGCTGCCGGTGCAAGGCGTCATCCGCGCCCAAGCTGCAGTGCGCCGCAAGCCACACAGAGTGGGCAGTTTCGTTTTCATTTTTTTTATGAAATAAGGCTTTCGCCTTCGTGCATATTGCGTAAGCTGCTTCTATTTTTATAGCAATTGGAAACACCAGAAGCACCTCGCAATGCTGCAAATCAGCCCACCACGGGTCGCTCCAGCGCAAGATGTAGTGCCCCTTGGGCGCAGCGCGGCGCGCGCGCGTAATCAAAGTGCACAGGTTGCCCCAGCCTGTGAGGTTGTGCGCCAGGGCAACCAAGGTAAATGCGTCTTCAGCATGGCCAGACGATGGGTCGGTACTGGTGGGTGTGGTGGCTAGCTGCACGACAAATTCCGCCCCCAGCAGCAACTTCAAGCCCACGCGCTGGGCCGCCTCGTGCGCGCGCACCACGCCTGCCACAGAACATTCGTCAGTAATAGCCAGTGCGCTGTAGCCCAAAGCATGCGCACGCTCTACCAGCTCGCTGGGCTGCGAAGCCCCGCGCTGGAAGCTAAAGCTGCTAAGGGTGTGCAGCTCAACGTAGGGCGGTGACTCAGGGGTGGAAGGCACTAAAACTCCCTTCAAGCAAACAGCCCGTGTAGATACCAGTTCACATCACTGGAGCGCGAATCGTGCTCTGGTGCTGCTTTTTTTTGCCCCAGCCGTTCACAGTAAATCCACACCAGCCCCGCCGCGGGGCTGCGCGCAATGTAGTAGTCACGCAGGGCGGGCTCGCCTTCTAGCCAGCCTGCCTCCAAGCGCTGCGGCCCGGCCAGCAAGGTAAGTGGGCCTTGGTAGTGCGGCACCTGCTGGTGCACCGCCAGACGCTGCGGCGTAGGTAGAAGCCAGGTGGGGTGAAGGGTGGCGGTTAAATCAGCAATATTTTTTGTAGCACTTTCAGAATGCCCTGCACCCCACGGTTGCCAGCGCTGCATGTGCTCAGGGCGATGGTCTGGCTGGGGTTGTACACACTGCACTTGCTGCGGCCCCAGGCGCGCAGCCAATCGCTCTAAAGTGTGGTGCAAGCTGTCACCGGTGCGTACATCATCAGGCAACAAACTGTGCGACTCGCCTGCCAAGGGCTGTGTTTCCAGGGTGCGCAAACGCAAGTACAGCACGGGCGCAGGCAGGGTAACGCG
>JBEGPS010000163.1:0-3116 GCA_041181325.1 Pseudomonadota bacterium | reverse complement strand
CGCGGGCGCCGCTTTTTCCCACAAGCCCCAAGCGGGGAAATTGAAGGCGTTGATAAACAGCGCCACGCCGCGTGTGGGTGTGAGCACATGCTGGGATTGGAACAACGGGTCTTTGCCCAAGCGTGTGCTGTCACCATCGGGCATGAAGTGACGCGCACCCAGACCCTCGCCCAGCTTGGCATACGTGCCCAGTGTGAACAGGCCGCCGTCTATATCCACAGCGGAGTCGTTTTTGACGGTGCCACTGTTGGAGGTGGCAATCTCGTAATACGCGTCGCGGTGGCCTTGCATGACCTTGTTGGCGGCCGCCAGCATGGCCGCGCGCTGGGCATAGGTCAGGGCGCGCAAAGCGGGGCCGCCTACGTCACGGGCAAACGCAAAGCCGGCGGTCAAGTCCAGCCCGGTGGCATCCACGCGAACCAGTTCGGTGCCCAAGACAGGGTCCACCAGCGTGGTGCCCGTACCGGTGCCGTTTTGCCATGTGCCGGAGAGGTAGTTGGAGAGAAGTTCGGTCATGGGTTTATTTACTTGGTGAATTCGATGCTGCCTTGCGGCAAGAGGTAGAGAACCAAGGCGCGGCCTTGGGTCACGGTGGGGCTATGGGCGCTGCCGGGTGGGCACACCATCCAGCCTGCGGGTTGGCCGTCAAAGCAGGCGTCGCCCTCTAGCGGCATGATGAGATCGATCTCGCCATTGGGGTGGGTGTGGTGGGGGCCCGCAATGTCGGTCATGTCCACCACGTCTACCGAAAAGCCATTCAGGTCCTCTGCAGGTTTAAAAATACGCCCGTATTTGATGCCGCCGCCTTCGCGATTGCACAGCCAGCCCTCGGCAACACCGGTCACGCAGGCGGCTTTGAGGTTTTGGTACGTGGCGCTGTTCACGCCATGTTCGGTGTTCAGCCAGCTGCTCAATGCGCTGTCGAGAGGACGATCCGCAATCTGCTGGCTGATGTTGGCGATCAAGTCGCGAAATGCGGTCTGGGACACAGGCTTCTCCAAAAAAGTGTCAGGTCTTGCCAAAAAAGGCCGTATGAATTATTGTGCGTATGTGAACAATAAAGTGCACAGCATCCTGTGTCAAGCAATATATTGCATGTTACGGGTTAATACTTAGATTTCTCATGGCAACAGACCCTATTACCTTGGATGCACCTCCAAGCGCCCGCCCGGATGTGGCGGTTGAAGAAAAGAATCCATTTCTGGTGGCGCTAGGCGATCGCGCCCGTGCGCTGCGCTCCCGCCGTGGCATGACGCGCAAGGCGGTGGCATTGGCTGCCGATGTGTCAGAGCGGCATTTGGCTAACTTGGAATATGGCGAGGGCAATGCTTCCATTCTGGTGTTGTTGCAGGTAGCAGGAGCCTTGCAGTGCTCACTCACCGAGCTGATTGGTGATGTGACCACCTCGTCGCCTGAGTGGCTGCTGATTCGCGAATTGCTGGAGCAGCGGGACGAGGCAGCCCTGCGAAAAGCCCGCATCGCCATTGGTGAGGCGCTGGGCACCGGCGGTAGCAATCCGTTTGCTAACCCCCGCGTGGCCTTGGTGGGTTTGAGGGGCGCAGGCAAGTCCACCTTGGGTCTAATGCTCGCTGAGGACTTGGGCTATCCCTTTGTGGAACTGAGCCGCGAGATTGAAAAGTTTGCTGGGTGCAGCATCTCGGAAATTCAGGCTTTGTATGGCATGAGCGCCTACCGCCGCTACGAGCGACGCGCGCTGGAAGAGGCGATTCAAATTTACCCGGAAGCGGTGATTGCCACGCCCGGCGGACTGGTATCCGACCCGGCAACATTCAACCAGTTACTAAGCCACTGCACCACGGTCTGGCTAAAGGCTGATCCAGAAGACCATATGAAGCGAGTGCAAGCCCAGGGCGATTTGCGTCCGATGGCAGCCAGCCGGGAGGCAATGGACGATTTGAAGAGCATTTTGTCGGGTCGTGCAGCGTTTTATTCCAAGGCGCAGCTCCAGCTGGACACCAGTGCGCAACCCTTGGAACACACATTTGTTGCGCTGCGGGCTATGGTGCGCGAGCTTCTTCAGTTACCCGTCTAATAAAAATATGCATAAAAATGCTTGACGTCGTTTTACAACGTGCATTATTATTCACATTGGTCGCCATCCAAGCTGCATTTTTTTACATAACACCGAGGAGTTGATACCATGACAACAGCCGCTGCCCCCCGCGTTGAATACCAAACTGACCCCAGCCAGTACCACCACTTGAAGCTGAGCTTCAATGGCCCCGTAGCCACTTTGGCGGTGGATATCGACGAAAACGCCGGTTTGCGCCCTGGTTACAAACTCAAGCTCAACAGCTATGACTTGGGCGTGGACATTGAACTCAATGACGCCGTCAGCCGCATCCGTTTTGAGCACCCTGAAGTGCGCACTGTGGTGCTGACCAGCGGCAAGGAAAAAGTGTTCTGCTCTGGAGCCAACATTTTTATGTTGGGCGTATCCACCCATGCCTGGAAAGTGAACTTTTGCAAGTTCACCAACGAAACACGCAATGGCTTGGAAGACTCTTCCAAGTTCAGTGGCTTGAAATTTTTGGCAGCAGTGAACGGCGCATGCGCTGGTGGCGGTTACGAGCTGGCTTTGGCCTGCGACGAAATTATTTTGGTAGACGACCGCTCCAGCGCGGTGAGCTTGCCCGAAGTGCCTTTGCTGGGCGTGTTGCCCGGTACTGGTGGCTTGACCCGCGTGACCGACAAGCGCAGCGTGCGCCATGACTTGGCGGATATTTTTTGCACCAGCGTAGAGGGCGTGCGCGGCCAAAAAGCCAAAGACTGGCGCTTGGTGGACGACATTGCCAAACCAGCGGTGTTTGCCGCCAAAGTACAAGAACGTGCATTGCAATTGGCTGCTAAAAGCGACCGCCCTGCAGATGCCAAGGGCGTTGCCCTCACACCGCTGAATCGAACGGTTGAGGCTGATGCTTTGCGTTACACCCACGTCGTGGTGGAGATTGACCGCACCAAGCGCGTTGCTACTTTCACCGTCAAAGCCCCCACAGGTGCCCAGCCCTCTGACGTGGCAGGTATCGAAACCGCAGGCGATGCGTGGTACCCGCTGGCAATGGCCCGTGAATTGGAAGACGCTATTTTGCAAATGC
>JBEGPS010000162.1:0-14461 GCA_041181325.1 Pseudomonadota bacterium | reverse complement strand
CAGGCCTGCTTGTCAGCCCATAGCTGGCACTCAAATGGCAACTAGCGCATTGGCTGGAAAGAGAAACGCTGGTGTGCAATTTAGCAGGCGCCCAAGCCGCAAAGCCGCCTTTGTGGCAAGTATCGCAATTCGTGATGGCAACACCTGCAAGAGACGCATAAGGAATATGGTTCACTTTCGGACCATCTGCAGGCGGGAAGGCCCCGCTATGGCACGTGGAACATTGATTTGCCACTGCGGCCTGTGTGTGATTCCACTTGGTAGGCTTCCACGCTGATGTACTGTGGCAGCTGACACAGTTACCAGCTGTCGGAATGTGTGCACCCGTTTTGCCAGTGGCTGCACTACCGTTGTGACAATTGGCGCAATTGGTGGCACTGGTAAAAGCACTGTGGTCGGGCTTGGATGCAGTCCAAGACGCGGTCGACTTATGACAAGACTCACATGCAGTTTGGCCACTGTGAATCGCCGTAGTGGGGCGCCCAGTCGTACCGTAACTCGTGCTCATATGGCAGGTAGCACACTGGTTTGATACTGCAATATTGGCGTGAAACTGTCCCGGATTCCAGCTGCTGTAGCCGCCTTTGTGGCAACTATCGCAATTGGCAACCGAAACACCACTCAAAGATTTGTAAGGAATGTGATTGACCGTGGGTCCATCCGCAGGAGGAAAAGCTCCGCTGTGGCACGTTGCGCACCGGTTAGCAACGGTAGCTTGAGTATGGTTCCAGGTAGTGGGCTTCCAAGAAGTTGTGCTGTGGCAAGCAATGCAATTGGAAGACACCGGAATGTGTGTCGCAGCTTTACCGGTAGCAGACGTTCCGTTGTGACAGCTGGCGCAATTGGTGGCAACCGTAAAGCCCGTGTGGTCCATCCCAGAGGCAGGCAACCATGCCGACGTTTTATGGCATGTGCTGCAAGCTGCTTGCGTTGGAATGTGGCTGGCAGATTTGCCCGACGTGGTGTTACCGTTATGGCAACTTGAGCAAGACGCTGGAGTTACCCCCACGTGGTCAAACTTAGCACCCGCAAAGGTGACCACCGTGTGGCAACTGTCGCAACCTAGGGTGGTCTGAAAATGATTGGCCGTTTTGACCGTGTTGGAGCGAGACAGCAAATTACCATTGACATGGCAACTTGCACAATCGCGAGGCGTGCCTTTAAAGGTTCCATTGATATGGCACGACTCACAACGGGCGTTGGTGTGCATGCCGTTCAATGCGAACCCCGTCTTTACGTGATCAAAGTTCTTGGACGCTGACTGCGCAAAAGACCCAACGCTTCCCAGCGCAAGCACCCACAGCAACAACACCTTGAAAAATAGCTTAGGCATAAAACCTCCGCTGTGGACTCTGCAGTGCTTTGTCGCTTACAGCGCGCGTGCCACTGGGCGCAGAAACCGCACCCACTCTGGCCTTCAATTTCTTCCAGTTGTCGGAGATATGGCATTGCTCGCACCGACCACCGAATTGGCCTTCATGCACATCGTCGCCGCTGTGACATGCAACACACGTGCTACTGACAGGTGCAATTTCTTTGCCGGGTGCAGCCGCTTGCTTGTGGCAACTTTCACAGGCCACCTTGCGGTGCCCGCCTTCTAATTTGTATTTGGTTTTGGTGTCATGGTCAAAAGACCATACCGGCCAAGCCCTTGTGTTGTGACATGTTTCGCAGCGCATACCTAGCCTCTGTTTGTGCTTATCTTCCTTTTTATGGCAGGAGAAGCAATCGCGAGGTGCGTCTTTGTAACGTGATGTTTCGTGGCAGCTTTTACATGCCACAGCCACATGGCGGCCAGTTAACGGGAAGCGTGAAAGTGCATGGTCAAACCGCGTCACTTTCCAGGACTTGTCGCTATGGCAAGTCTCGCACTGGGTGCCCGCCTGGCCATCGTGTTTATCGTCCTTCTTATGGCAGCTGAAGCAGTGCATTTCCGTATTGCGGTAGCTATGTAAGTCTTTGTGACACGCGTCGCATTTCAGCAACTTTGGCGCGTGTGCATTGCGTAAAGGGAAGCGCGTGCGCTCGTGGCTAAAGCGCCCCTCTGTGAGTTTCCAATCGCGCTCTACATGACAGCTTGCACAGTCCTTGCCCAAGGTGTCTTTGTGCTTGTCATCTTTTTTGTGACAGGCATAGCAGTCTTTTGGAGCCTCTTTGAACATTGCACTTTTGTGACACTCTTTACACTCCACCTTGGCGTGTTTGCCCAGCAACGGAAACGTAGTCGTTTCATGGTCGAACTTGGGAGGCTCCTTCCAGCTGCGCTCGCTATGGCAACTGCCGCACTCCTTGCCCAGTGTCTCTTTGTGCTTATCGTCTTTCTTGTGGCAGGCAAGACACTCCTGGACCAATTTGTCGCGGTACAAGTTTCCTGTGTGGCAGTCTTTGCAGGTTACGCTGCGGTGCTTACCGCGAAGCACGTATTTGGTGTCCGTGTCGTGATTAAAGCTGTTGCTTCTCCACTCTTTAGTGCTGTGACAGGTATCGCACTTTTCACCAAACTGGCCCTTATGCCCTTTTTGGTCATCTACTTTGCGGTGACAGGCGTAGCAAATTTTTGAAGTTTCTTTGTAGATGTTGTTCTTGTGGCAATCCACGCACTTGGTATCGGTATGTTTACCGGTTAACGCGAACTTGGTTGAGTCATGGTCGAACTTTGCGTCTTTCCAATTGACCTCGGCGTGGCAATCAGCACACTTTGGGCCCAGTGAGCCTTTGTGAATGTCATCTTTCTTGTGACAGGCATTGCAATCCAACGCAGCCTCACGGTATTTCTTGCCCACGACGTGGCACTTATCGCACTCCACCCTGTCGTGCTTGCCCCTGAGTTGAAAGTCGGTCTTGGTGTGGTCAAATTTCTTTTTATCCAAATCAACCACGTGCGCATCACGCCCTTTGTGGTCGGTGTGGCACGAACGGCATGTTGAATCGGGGATGCGGCCATGGAATCCGCCTTTGTTGCGCACATCGGCACCCACATCTTTATGGCACGCCATACAAAGGCCGTCTTGTGCTTTGCGGTCAAATTTAACGTGGCATTGTTTGCAATCGTCCTCTACCTTGGCATGCCCTTGAATCAGCTTTCCAGGGGCCATGATGGACTCAATGCCTTGCGCAAAGCTCAGGGAGGCGCAGCACATTGCTAGCGCAACAAGCCACCTAATAAGCATGCACCGCAACCACATGCACGATGGCGCTGATGATGAGTAAATACACGAAAGGAATATGCGCCACATGCCACAAAGAAAACAGGCGGGCATAGGCGGTGTACTGCGCAACACGCACCACGGCCATGATGTAGCGATGGGCCATTTTCTTGGTTCGTTTGCTACGGCGCAAACGCTCTTGAGGAGTCCACCCCCCACGAATTGCCAGCGCACGAATGGACCTATCCAACTCCGCCACGCATTGCCGGTACAACCACCATTGCCGAAACGGCAACCAAAATACACGCCGCAAATGGGTTATCCAACCCTCTTTGGCTTGCAGTTCAGCTTGTTCAAAGTTTTTGAGTAAGGCTTCCACCCTGGGCGCAAACGCCAACCTGGAACGCACATCGTCTTGATCCATGCGCGCGCGGACCTGTAACTCCTTGAGTTCGGTTTGTTCACCGCGCAAACCACGATTCACCCGCGCATAAATAAAACGCCCCACCACGCCACTACCCGCGACGATGAGCATGCTGTAGAGCGCAACGCCAGCATTCAGCGAGCCTATGCGAAAGGTGGAGTGCAACAAGATGAGTAGCGGCCCCCCCACACCCAGCAACATGTGCACCAAAAACCACCACTTGACTTTGCCCCAACTGTGGGCAAAACGAAAATGCTTGCGCAGAGGATAGCTAAAGAGCAGCAGCATCATCACGCCGCCAGCCACGCCCATCCAATAGCCGACGTCATCACCGGCCTTAAAAAGGTCCATTTGACTCACTTGCCAGGTTGCCCAAACTAAAGCAGTAAGAACGACATACACCACCGTATCACCCGCAATTAGGCGAGTGACGGTCTGTTCTTGCGCGGAGGTGGGGGCTTGCGAATCTAAAAGAGTACTCATGATCAGACGAGCACAGCACACTGTGTACTGGCAATCTGATTACGATACCAATAGCGAATTACTGTTTTCTTAAAACAACGCGCAATTGAACAAGCTATTGGTAAGGCTTTGTAACCACGCTGTTAATTTAAACACTCAGCGCAGCATCCAGCACCTCTACCCAGTGCTTCACTGGCGTAGACGTGCCGCTTTGCAGATGGGTGATGCAGCCTATATTGGCGCTAATAATCACCTCTACAGGTGCGGCCGCCAGATTGCCCAGCTTGCGGTCCCGCAACTCGTACGACAGCGCTGGGTTCAGCACCGAGTAGGTGCCCGCCGAGCCGCAACACAGATGCGACTCATTGGCCGCCACGCGCACCGCGAAGCCCAAATCGGCCAGGTGCTTTTCCACACCACCCTTGAGTTTTTGCCCGTGCTGCAAGGTGCAGGGGGGGTGAAACACCAAGGCGGGTTGACCCTGCGGTTTCACCTTGGCCTTCAGCTCCGGCAGCAATGAAGGCAGCATTTCACTCAAGTCCCGCGTCAAGTCGCTGATGCGTTGGGCCTTGGCGGCGTACTGCGGATCGTCATGCAGGATGTGGCCGTATTCTTTGACGGTCACGCCGCAGCCAGAAGCGTTCATCACCAGTGCTTCCACGCCCTGTTCGACATACGGCCACCAGGCATCGATGTTGGCACGCATTTGTGTCTTGCCGCCATCTTGGTCGTTCAAGTGAAACTTCACCGCTCCGCAGCAGCCTGCTTTAGAGGCCACGATGACCTGCACGCCAGCCGCATTCAGCACCCGTGCCGTAGCGCTGTTGATGTTGGGGCTCATGGCCGGTTGCACGCAGCCCGCTAGCATTAGCACCTTGCGCGCATGCGCGGTGGTGGGCCACACGCCTGCGTCTTGTGGCTTTGGCACTTTGTTTTGCAACGCGACAGGCAACAACGGGCGCAACAGTTGACCCAACTTCATGGCCGGGCCGAATAATGGCGACGGCAAACCTTCTTTGAGCGCCCAGCGCATCAACCGTTCAGACGCGGGGCGGGGCACCTTGGCATCCACCAGTTTGCGGCCAATGTCTACCAAATGGCCGTAGTCCACGCCACTGGGGCAGGTACTTTCGCAATTCCGACACGTCAGGCAGCGGTCCAAGTGCATCTGGGTGGCGCGTGTGGGTGTTTGTCCCTCCAGCACCTGCTTCATCAGGTAAATGCGACCACGTGGGCCATCGAGCTCATCGCCCAGCAGCTGGTAGGTGGGGCACGTAGCGGTGCAAAAACCGCAGTGCACGCACTTGCGCAAAATGGCTTCGGCTGCCAAACCGTCGGGCGTATTTTGGTATTCGGGCGCGAGGTTAGTTTGCATGGGGAGTCAGGCCGGGGTTGAAGATGCCGTGCGGGTCGAAGGTGGATTTCAGGCGACGTTCAATCGCCGCCTGGACCAAGTTATTAGTATCAAATCGGCCTGAAGCCCTCGTCGGCTGTGCGTAAGCAGCTACAAAAATAGTAGCATTTCCACCTACCGCATGGGCTGCGGTTTGCAGACTGTGGGCCGCATCAGCCGGCGCCCATAGCCAGCGCAAGCCACCGTGCCACTCCACCAGCTGCGGCCAAGGCAAGTCCAGCACCGGCGCAGTTTGCGGCAGGCTCAAGCGCCACAAATCCCAATCAGGCTGCGGGGGCGCGGTGAAAAAAGGCAAATGCTGGTTACGGCACAGTGTCCAGTCGACGTGGGCTTGGGCGTTGTCCATGCGCTGGCCCGGCAAGTCGTGCAGCATGCGAGTGCACGCGGCCTCAACAGCTGCCACCGCACCACGCAAACGCACAAACAACAAGTCGCGCACGCCGCCCTCTTGGTCACTCTCATCACGCACCCAGCAGCTGGCGTTCAGCGGCAAAGACTCACCACCCCAGCGGTGCAATTGTTCTAGTGCTGCCGATTGACCCACCTCAAATACGAGTGTGGCCTCAGCGGGTGCTACTGGAAGCACTTTGAGCGATACGGTGGTGAGCAGGCCCAAGGTTCCCAATGCCCCCACCATCAGGCGCGACACGTCGTAGCCCGCCACGTTTTTCATAACCTGGCCGCCAAATGTAAGGTGCTGTGCCTGGCCGTTGATGAGCTCAAGCCCCAGCACGTAGTCACGCACACCGCCCACACTGGCGCGTGCGGGACCGGCCAGACCGCTGGCGACCATGCCGCCTACCGTCGCCAGGCCGGTGCCATCGGCCACGCCAGCTTTTGCGCCAGACCAGCCAAAGTGCGGTGGCTCAAACGGCAGGCACTGCCCCTGCCCGGCCAGCACGGCCTCCAATTCGGCCAATGGTGTGCCTGCGCCCACGGTAACTACCAACTCACTGGGCTCGTAGCTCTTGATGCCGCTGAGCGTGCTGGTGTCCAGCACTGCGCCCGGCAGCGGCTGCGTGTAAAAGGCTTTGCTGCCACCCCCGCGAATGCGCAGCTGCTGGCGGTCTGCCACTGCTGCGCGAATGCGATCGGTAACATCGAGAAGGGCATGGTCCATAGGTTGCATGGCGGCAATGGTAGCGGCCAGCCTGCGAATTGGGGATGCGTTTCAGCGTGAATTTTTTGAAACACCCCAGTGCAAATCAATCCACGAAGAAGTTGACTGGCAAACCCGGCGTATCCACCCGCATTGAGAACACACAGCCCGACTCGGGCATGGCTTGTAGCTCAGCCGCGCTGCGGCCGTGGCGCGCGGTGGTGACATACAGGGTCTTGAGGTCTTCACCACCAAAGCACGGCATGGTGGGGCATTGCGCGGGCGTGGGCCAGGCTTGTAGCAACCTACCGTCGGGCGCGAATTTACACACCTGCGCGCCCTCGAACATGGCAGCGTAGTAGTTGCCCTGCATGTCCACTGCGGCACCGTCAGGCCGACCTGCGTAGCGGCCCGCAGTACCCACGGCAGCGCCATCGACTCCGGCAGGCTTGGTGGCGAACTGCATATGCGTGCGGTGCGCAGCTAAGGTGTTGGCCTGCAAATCGTAGTCCCAGGCGTGCACCACGTGGCTAGGCGTATCGGCCCAGTACAAGGTCCGGTTATCAGGGCTCCAGGCCAAGCCGTTGGCAGTGAGTGCGTCGCCGGCTTGGCACTGCACCACAGGTGCGCCATTGCGGCAGTCAATCGAGTACAAAGTGCCTGCGCGGCTGGCCTTGGGCTCGTCAATCGTGCCGACCCAAAACCGGCCCAGCGCATCACACTTGCCGTCGTTGGCGCGCACGGTGGCGGTGTCATACGGCAGGGTGGTGACGGGCGCTAGCGCGCCACCCCACTCGCGCGCACGGAATACGCCGTGGCGCAGCGCAATCACCAGTCCGCCACTGTGGGCGGGGGCTATGCAGCCGGGCTCGCTGGGCATGTCCCAACTTTGTACCGTGCCCATGTACACGTTGGCGCGCAGTATTTTTTTGCCCGGAATATCCACCCAGTACAACGTTTGCTCCAGCGGGTGCCAAAAGGGGGATTCACCTAACTCGTAGGTGTTCGGGGAAAGAGATTGCCAAGTCATTGCACACGCTCCACATCAATGCGCATATCGCAACTAAAAGTTTCACCCGGTTGCACCACCACCACGCCCAATTCGGCGACCGAGGCACCGCTGCTTGCCAGCATGTGCAAGGCGTTGTTCACATGGCTCACCGGTTCTATGGCAATGTCGCAGCGCTCTGGAGTGGTGAACACCACCAGTCGATTCAATGACGAGGTAATACAGGTGCGCAACATATCGTCTTGTAACGTGACTGCACCACTCCAGCCATCAAAGCAATGGTCAACGGTCAGATGGTTGGGGTCCACATTCAACCCAGCATTGGCTTCGCGGTGGGTAGGCAATTTATCCGCGCCCATTTCCCAGCGACCCGTAGCGTTGAAGTGCACATGGCTGCCCGCACGTTTGGCAAAGTAGGGGTGCCAGCCCAGCCCCACAGGTGCGGCTTGTTGGGACTGGTTGGTGATGCTGATCGTCATCTCCAGCGCACCGGCACTGAGCTTGAATGCCTGAGAAGTATCAAAGTCAAAAGGCCAGGCCGCATCAGCCTTGTGCTCGTACGACAGCAAAGCAAAGGTGTCGCTACTTTCTAGCACAGCCCAAGGCCGCTCCCAGCCAACGCCATGGATCGCATGGGGCTCGGGGTCGAAGTTTTTAATCAGCGGGTGATTGGTGCCCTGCCAATATAACTTCGCATGCCCCATGCGGTTAGAAAACGGCACCAGCGGATAACTGCCCGATTGGCGCACCGAGTGCAGATCAGCGGCACGGGTGGAATGCAGCACCGGCACATCACCCATCCACAAGCCTGCAATGCAGCCGCCCAGTTCGGGCTTGATTTCGCACCACAGGTCGTGGTTACGCAGGGTTACATCAGTGGTCATAAGAAGTACTTTTATGTGCGCAGGGTTTGCATTGTGTCGTGAACAAATTGTGCACTGCCCAGCGCCAAAAAAAAACCCGGGAGAACCGAAGTTCTGCCGGGTCGTCAGCCTCCGCAAAGAAGGCTGTGGCTACCGTGCGCGTGGACTAGCCACGCGACATGGTTAACGGTTGTAGGCTGTTTCGCCGTGGCTGGAGATGTCCAAACCTTCGCGTTCTTCTTCTTCGCTGACACGCAGACCGATGGTCAGGTCTACCAGCTTGAAAGCAATGAAAGAAACCACACCAGACCACACCACAGTGATCAATACCGCTTTGGTTTGAATCCAGACTTGGGCAGCAATGCTGTAAGCATCGCCAGTCACCATAGCCACGGTAGTCCAGTCAGCCACAGCGCTTGGGCCACCCAAGTTAGGCGAGTTAAACACACCGGTCAAGATAGCACCCATGATGCCGCAAACGCCGTGAACACCGAACACGTCCAAAGAGTCGTCTGCACCCAGCAGTTTCTTCAAACCATTCACACCCCACAGACCGGCAAAACCAGACAAGAAACCGATGATCAAGGCACCGCCGATGCCAACGTTGCCCGCTGCAGGTGTGATGGCAACCAAGCCAGCGACCGCACCAGATGCAGCACCCAGCATAGAGGCCTTGCCGCGCATCAAAGTTTCACCCAAGCACCATGCCAACACAGCCGCTGCAGTTGCACCGAAAGTGTTGATGAAGGCCAAAGCTGCGAAGCCGTTGGCCTCCAGAGCAGAGCCTGCGTTAAAACCGAACCAACCCACCCACAGCAGGGAAGCACCAACCATCGTCAATGTCAGGCTGTGAGGGGCCATGGCTTCCTTGCCGTAACCAATACGCTTGCCGACCATGAAAGCACCCACCAAACCAGCAACAGCCGCGTTGATGTGCACCACAGTACCGCCAGCGAAGTCCAGTGCGCCCATGGCCCACAGGTAACCGGCTTTGCCGTTCATCTCGTCCACCACCGTAGCGGCAGAGTAAGCGTCAGGGCCCATCCAGAACCACACCATGTGGGCAATGGGAGCGTAAGAGAAGGTGAACCACAGCACCATGAAGGCCAGCACTGCAGAGAACTTCATGCGCTCAGCAAAAGCACCCACAATCAGCGCACCAGTGATACCAGCGAAGGTTGCCTGGAAGGCTGCAAACACGATTTCAGGAATGTAGACGCCCTTGCTGAACGTGGCTGCGTTGGCAAAGGTGCCCGCAGCGTTGTCCCAAACGCCCTTCATAAACAAGCGATCAAAGCCGCCCACGAAGGCATTGCCTTCGGTGAAAGCCAGGCTATAACCGTAGATGAACCACAGCACCACGATCAACGAGAACGTGACCATGACCTGCATCAGCACGGACAGCATGTTTTTGCTGCGCACCAGGCCGCCGTAGAACAGAGCCAAGCCAGGCACTGTCATCAAGATTACCAACAAGGTGGAAACCATCATCCAGGCGGTGTCGCCCTTGTTAGGTACGGGTGCAGGCGCTGCTGCGGCCGCGTCAGGAGCAGAAGCTGCAGCAGCGGGCGCGGCGGCGGCTGGAGCCGCTGCAGGTGCAGCAGCTTCAGTCTTCACTTCAGAAGCGGCAGCCGCAGGTGCAGCCGACTGGGCCAGGGCAAAGGAGCCGGCCGTCAAAAGACCCAAGCCTAAGGCGAGGGATACAAGCAGTTTTTTCATTTTTGGGCTCTCTTTCTATTTACAGCGCTTCTTTGCCGGTTTCGCCGGTACGAATACGCACAACTTGCTCGACGTCGTAGACAAAAATCTTGCCGTCGCCGATTTTTCCGGTGCGCGCTGCACCTTCAATGGCTTCGATCACACGCTCAACCAGCGCATCATCAATTGCCGCTTCAATTTTCACTTTAGGTAAAAAATCGACAACGTACTCTGCACCGCGGTACAGCTCTGTGTGGCCCTTTTGGCGTCCGAAGCCTTTGACTTCGGTGACTGTTATGCCCTGTACGCCAATGCTGGACAAGGCTTCGCGCACCTCATCGAGCTTCAACGGTTTAATGATGGCCGTTACGAGTTTCATGGTTTCACCTCAACTTAAAAACAATGGATTGCAGACACCGCACAGTGCTGCCCTGACCCTCCGAAATATCGGGAGATAGCCATGTAAAGCAGGACCCGTGCCAAGCCTCAAAACTAGTAGGGATTTGCGCTTTGTGCACCAAATCACCTTGAGATGCGTTACCATAACTGTATGAAAAATCAGTAAGCACTTTATTGGTGCATTACTGATGTGCGCACCGAAATATAGCGCACTGTTTTGGGAGGAATATCAATGAGCTTATCTTTGGTGCAGAGCCGGGCCCTGTTGGGGCTCAAGGCCACACAAGTGACCGTCGAAGTCCATTTAGCCAACGGCTTACCTAGTTTTACGTTAGTCGGCCTAGCCGACGTGGAGGTCAAAGAAGCCCGCGAGCGGGTGCGCTGCGCCATTCAAAACGCAGGGCTCGAATTTCCTAATAACAAGCGCATAACGGTCAATTTGGCCCCCGCAGACCTGCCCAAAGACTCAGGAAGGCTGGATTTACCCATTGCGCTGGGCATCTTGGCGGCCAGTGGACAAATTGATGGCAGCAAGCTAGCTGACTACGAATTCGCGGGCGAATTGTCATTGTCTGGCGAGTTGCGCCCGGTGCGCGGCGCACTAGCAACGGCGCTGGCCTTGCACACTGATAAGGTACGGGCCACTTTGGTACTGCCTGCAGGCAACGCTGAAGAAGCAGCCTTGGTGCCGGGTTCGGTGGTATACCGCGCACGTCACCTGCTCGATGTGGTGCGGCACTTTGCCCCTGCTGGCTCTCCGGTACTTGAGGGCACCGACGTGCACCCCGCTTGCGCTGACGGATGGGCTCGTGTAGAAGCCGCAGCACCCACAAGTCGCTCGCGCTTGGCCGACATGGCCGACGTCAAAGGCCAAGCCGGTGCCAAACGCGCTCTGGAAATTGCTGCCGCAGGCGGCCACAGCGTGCTGCTGATGGGGCCACCGGGCTCGGGCAAATCCATGTTGGCACACCGTTTTGCCGGCCTGTTGCCGGAAATGAGCACCGACGAGGCATTGCAAAGCGCCGCCATTGGCAGCCTCAATGGCCGGTTTTCCATGGACCAATGGGGCCAACGCCCCACCTGCGCACCGCACCACTCAGCCAGCGCGGTGGCGCTGGTGGGCGGCGGATCGCCCCCGCGCCCAGGTGAAATTTCGCTCTCGCATAACGGAATTTTGTTTTTGGACGAAATGCCAGAATTCCCCCGCGCCGCGCTTGAGGCCCTGCGCGAGCCGCTGGAAACCGGCACCATCACCATTTCACGCGCCGCCCAGCGCTCCGAGTTTCCGGCCCGGTTTCAACTCATTGGCGCTATGAACCCCTGCCCGTGCGGTTATTTAGGTTCTGGCACCCACGCCTGCCGATGCACACCCGACCAAATACAGCGTTACCAGAGCAAGCTCAGCGGCCCACTGATGGATCGCATTGACCTGCATATCGAAGTGCCTGCCCTGCCCCACGACGAACTGCTCAACGCCTCAGCAGGCGAAAGCACCGACAGCATCCGCGCGCGCTGCACCGCCGCCAGGAATCGGGCGCTGGCACGCCAGGGCAAATCCAATATGGCGCTGCAAGGCCAGGAGCTTGAGCAATTTGTGCACCTTGACCCTGAGGCTGCCAAGTTTTTGAACGTAGCCGCCGCCCGCTTAGGCTGGTCCGCCCGCGCCACCCACCGCGCCCTGAAAGTGGCCCGCACCATTGCAGACATGGCCGGCGCGCAGAGCACGCAAGTCACGCATTTGGCCGAAGCCATGCAGTACCGCCGGGCGATGCGAGCGCACATTAGCTAAGTCAATAGCGCAAATTACTCCTGTTTTTATAGCTGCTTACGCAATGCATACGGGGGCTTCAGGCCATTTCGGTTGCATTTTCATCCAGCACGATGGTGCCGCCCTGCACCTTGACCTTGGCGCCCACCGGCATGGCCGCGGTTAGCTCAAAGCTGCGTTGCGTGTTGTCTTGCATGCGCACCACCACCTGGTAGGTAGGTGCTTGCTTGAGGTGTTTTTCTAGCGCATTACCCGCCCACACACCGCCCAGCAGGCCAATGATGGTGGTGATGGTTTTGCCTTCCTCGCCGCCAATTTTGTTGGCAATCAGGCCGCCCACAGCTGCACCAATGGCCGCGCCCACGCCGCTGTTGGGCGTCTCGTGCAGCACTTGGGTGACGGACTCCACCGTGCCGCAATCCGCGCAGGCCACGCTTTGGC
Organism: Pseudomonadota bacterium; assembly: GCA_041181325.1. Lineage (GTDB taxonomy): Bacteria > Pseudomonadota > Gammaproteobacteria > Burkholderiales > Burkholderiaceae_C > Allorhodoferax. The sequence continues at coordinate 1,738 of JBEGPS010000162.1, read as the reverse complement.
CCGCAACCGGCAGCGCAGTGGCGTGAACGCCCAAGCTGCCCAATGCCAGACAAGCAACTAGCCCCCAGACGGCGATACGGTTGATAGCACGGCCAGAAAATTGCAGTGAACGCATAGTGATCCTTTGAATATCCAACCCATAACGCTGGAATGTCCGTTTAGGAACACACGCAGAGCAACCGCCCTACAAATTAGGCGCCAGCAGCCGCTGCAAATCCGCCACCGCCACGCCCCGGCGCGCGGCCAAGTCTTTTACCTGGTCGTCGCCCACTTTGCCCACATTGAAGTAGACCGCATCGGGGTGCCCTATGTAGAAACCGCTCACGCTGGCGGCCGGGGTCATGGCCAGGCTCTCGGTTACGCCCATGCCGATGTCTTCGCACTGCAGCAGTTTGAACATGTCCAGCTTGACGCTGTGGTCTGGGCAAGCCGGGTAGCCGGGTGCGGGGCGGATGCCTTGGTATTTTTCGGCAATCAGCTCTTGGGGACTTAACAACTCATCGGCGGCGTAGCCCCACAGGTCGGTCCGCACCTTCTTGTGCAGCGCCTCGGCAAAGGCTTCCGCCAAGCGGTCGGCAATGGCCTTGAGCATGATGGACGAGTAGTCGTCGTGCGCGGCCTCAAACGCATCAGCGCGCTTGTCTGCACCAATACCTGCAGTCACGGCAAACAGGCCTGCGTAGTCCTGATTTTTTAAACCATTGTGGCCTGTAGCCCCCGTCGAATCTGCGTAAGCAGCTCCTGAATTTATAGCGAGCTTGGGTGCGACAAAGTCTGCCAGACAGCGGCTGGGGCGCAGCTTGGTAAGGCCATCGGTGTCTACAAACTCTTGCTTTTCGGTTTGCTGGCGCAGGCCGTGCCACATCAGCGCCACCTCTGACCGACTTTCGTCGGTGTAGAACGCAATGTCATCATCGTTAACGCTGTTGGCGGGGTACAGCGCCACCACGGCGTTGGCCGTGAGCCAGCGGCCATCGATCACTTTTTTGAGCAGCGCTTGGCCATCGGCCAGTACTTTTTTGGCTTCCACGCCCACCAGGTCGTCGTTCAGGATGGCGGGGTACGGCCCTGCCAAGTCCCAGGTCTGGAAGAACGGGCCCCAGTCGATGAACTGGGCCAGTTCGGCTAAGTCGTAGTTTTTAAACACACGCCGGCCAATAAATTTGGGCTTGGTAGGCGTGTAGTTTGCCCAATCGACCACGGCCTTATTCGCCCGCGCCCTGGCCAGGCTCCAAAGGGGCGTCTGCTTCTTATTGGCGTGCAGCTTGCGCACGTTGTCGTAGTCGGCGTTCAGCTCGGCAATGTATTTGGCGGCGCTGTCGCTCAGCAGTCCTTGGGCCACGCTCACGCTGCGCGAAGCATCCGGCACATAGACCACGGGGCCTTCGTAATGCGGGGCAATTTTGACCGCCGTGTGCACGCGACTGCAGGTTGCGCCGCCGATCAGCAACGGCATTTTGCGGCTGCGGAAATACTCGTCCTTTTGCATCTCGCCAGCCACGTATTGCATTTCTTCCAGGCTGGGGGTGATCAGGCCCGACAGGCCAATGATGTCCGCGCCCTCGGCCTTGGCGCGCGCCAACACTTCGTGGCAGGGCACCATCACGCCCATATTGACCACGTCAAAGTTATTGCACTGCAAAACCACGGTGACGATGTTTTTGCCAATGTCGTGGACATCGCCTTTGACGGTGGCAATCACGATCTTGCCTTTGGCCTTTGCCTCGCCGCCGGCCTC